>WQYS01000108.1 GCA_009781125.1 Acidobacteriaceae bacterium
CGGAACGTTTCCTCTCTCGCAAGAGGTAATGTCCCAGACCTGCAACGGCGAATGCCGGATCGTCTTCCAGAGCAGCATTGTCCAGAGCGCGGCGAAGTTCGCCGCCAACGACATCATCTTTGTGTCCGGCCATCTGATTACCGGATACATCCGCGACAGCAAGATCACCACCAACAAAGTCATGGCGAACTATGCTGTCTCTGTGGACAAGGTAGGTTTCTCCGATTGCGATGTTCGCAACTTCATCGAAATCTCCGGTGTTCTGGGCGACGATCCGGTTGAGACCATGAAGCCGGTTCATGCGTGGAGCGTGCGTCTCTGCCCGCATCTATCGCCTGATCTGCATCCGCTTCGCGCACCGGAAAAACATCAGCTCCGAAGCTATCAGGTTCTGTTCTCCGAACCGGTTCAGGACAAGGTTTTTCAGTTCGCAAGGAATAACCTTGTGCTGGTGAGCGGTTACTTTATTCCGAGTTGCTCCTGTCACCCCAAGACCTCTGCCAACAGCATCGTTGCCAGTTCCATAACCCGTCTCGGCAGCCCACACGCTGTCAGGCAGCCTGCTGATCTTCCGTCTTTGAGTAGATGAACTCTGTTTCAGGGGAAGGGCTTACCCCCTTCCCCTCGTTCAGCCGCGCACACGCCAGCGCGTCTTCACCGCCCCCTTCCGTGCGGTCGTTCCCCCCGCAACGCCCCCTTCAGGCAGAGGGAAGATTCCGAGGCCGCTCACGCGGCTCTGGCGAAGAGCGCCAGGTTCCTTCACCGCCATCTCACCGGCATCACAGGCGTCTTTTCTGCCATGCTTGCGGTCTGCGCATGGAGCGGGCCTGAAATCCATTGCCCAAAACCACCAGAAGCCGCAGCAACCGCAACAACAACGGCAAAAGCACATGCTTTCCGCTTCGCTCCATATATCTTCCGAGCGGCTTCCGCTCAGTCAAGGGTGCCGCCGCTCCGTGCAGCTCTAGTCCTCAGCCTTCGGCTTCCGGGCTTCGCTTCCTTCGCTCTGCGGTTCCCGTGGAACCGCCCTTGACTGCGCCGCTCGGAAGAAATGCGTGCCCATCAAGAAAGCATGTTGCTCTCTGTGCTCCTGCGGAGCTTACAGACCACACGCCAAGACCGGCCAGACCGGGAGCCGCAATCCCGGCAGAACAGCGAAGGAGTAAGCACGATGTTTGCAGATAATCCCGACTTCTACCCCACACCGCGCCGCATCGCGCGGAAGATGCTTGCCAGAATCACCAACAAAGACGCCAGATATTTTCTTGAGCCGAACGCAGGAAAAGGCGATATCGCGGACGTGATTAAAGACCCCTGTAACTTCGAGGAGTACGAGGCCGAGAACCCGGACCTTGTCGAAGAGAGCTACCAGCGGCGCGTGGAGTCGCACCACTGGCACTCTGCAAACAACCGCGTACACGTTGACGTGATTGAAAACTATCCCGCGCTTATGCAGGTGCTTCGCGGCAAAGAGTATGAGGTCGTGGGCGACGATTGGCTCACCTATGAAGGTGTCAGCTACTACGATGCCATCGTGATGAATCCCCCCTTCAGCGCGGGAGCAAAGCATCTTCTCAAGGCTTGGGACTTCCTTCATCACGGCGAGATCGTCTGTCTGCTGAATGAGGAGACCATTAAGAACCCATGCACCGAGGAACGTGTTCGTTTGGCTCAGATCGTCGAGCAGTTTGGAGCGGTCGAGTATCTGGGCGATTGCTTTTCCACCGCCGAGCAGAAGACCTCAGGGAATGTTGCAATGGTCTGCCTCAAGAAAGGGGCTGTAGACGACGCCCCCGACCTCTGGGCAACCGAGACCACAGCGGAAAAGGACTACAGCGGCGGCGATTACGACGGCGACGTGAAGATGCTTGCCATCCGCGACAATCTGGGCAACATGGAACACTGGTACAACATGGCGAATGAGCACTGGTTTCAAGGGATCGCGCACATCCGCAAGGCCCGTCTCTACATGGACCAGAACCGGGTCAGTGACTCCGATGGAACCCGCGATGCCGACTTCGGAAAGATTCTCGAAATGGCCCTCTCCAATGTAGGCACCAGCCGGGCGGAGTTTCTACGCCGTCACCGCCGACTCGCCTGGACCAGCGTCTTTCATCAGATGGAGTTTAACCGATGGCTCGACAGCAAGCAGCAGGACCGTTTCTTGCGCGATGTTCAGCGGGACAGCACCATTCCGTTTACGGCAAAGAATATCCGCGCCACCCTTGAAAACGTCGCTATGTCCCGCAAGAAGCTATTCGATGAGAGCGTGGCAAATGTCTTCGATGAGCTATGTAATCACGCCGTCGAGAATGGTTCCGGCCCAGTCATGCCGCATTGCGTCAAAAACCACTGGAATCGCGGCGACGGATGGAAGACCAACGATAACTATAAGGTCAATCGCAAACTCATCTTCCCTTACGGCATTCGCTATGACTCGTTTTTAGGATTCGGAATGCCCTACCACGGCAACGCCCGCACCATCTACAGCGATCTTGACCGCATCCTCTGTGTGCTGGACGACCAGCCCTTCGACCAATGCTTCACCATCGGCAAGGCTCTCGAAGGCAGATGCCGCGAGGTAGCGAAGCGCACCACCAGCGGAGGATGGACCTTCGAGTCTGAGTATTTCGAGGGACGTTTCTATAAGAAAGGCACCGTCCATCTGAAATGGAAGCGTCTGGACCTCTGGGAAGCATTCAACAAGACCGCCGCAGCAGGAAAGAAGTGGCTAGAGCCTGTTATTAGGTTTGCTTGATAAGCAAGAAGAGCTTGGCGAGCATGAGGCAGGCGAAAGCGAGGTAGTGAAGGCCAGCGAGGGTCTGAGCGAGGCGTTCGTAATCTCTGGCGAGACGACGGAAACGAGCCGCCCAAGCGAAGGAGCGTTCAACAACGCATCGTCTCGGCAGCAGTACAAAACCCTGCTTGGCTTCGGTATGTTTGACCACTTCCAAGGCGATGCCGTGCCGTAGAGCCGCATCGGCTGTCTCTTCTCCGGTGTAGCCCTGATCGACATAAGCTAACTCCACATGCTCTCCTGTGATCTGTTGTACTTGTTCAGTAAGCTGCTGGACCTGTGCGCGGTCCTGTTCACTGGCTGGGGTCACGTGTAGGCTCAACAGATGTCCCAGTGTATCCACTGCCGCATGTACCTTCGATCCTTTACGCCGCTTGGCTCCGTCGTAACCGCCACGTGCGCCCGATTCCGGTGTCGATTGCAGTGTACGGCTGTCCAAGATGATGGCTGTCGGCTGTGGTTGACGCCCACTGAACTCACGCAACAGTAAACGTAAATCTTCAACCATGATCTGGAAGACGCCAGCCCGTAGCCAACGTTGCATCTGCTGATAGACCACGTACCAGGGCGGCAGATCGTTGGGCAGATAACGCCACTGCGTTCCTGTGCGCGCCACATAACGCACGGCATTGAACACCGCTCGCAACGGATACTCGCGTTGTGCCGCGTCTTCACGGCACAGCGTCAGATAGGGAGCTACAAATCCCCACTCCTCGTCACTTACATCGCTGGGATATCCATGCTGCCTCTGCTTCGCCATTCCTCCATACTGCACAATAGAAGCATGGCCAACTAACCTATTGATCCATAATGAATAAAGTTAATAACAGGCTCTAGGCGAAGATACGCAGCAGTACCGTCCCAAACAGCGCCGCGAGGAGCCGGAGTGGTATTGCAGGGAAAACGGCCACCAGTTCGAGGAAGGCGTTTGCCAGCGATGCGGCGACTCGGAGATCGATGAAGTGGCAGCCGTCGAATGCGACCTTTGCCGCGCCATCTTCGCGCAGACAGGCCGCAAGCATTGCCCCATCCACGAGGACACCGCTTCGCTCCATTCGCCGGAGATCGTCCCTCAAGCTCTACCGGCAGAAACCAGTCAGACCGAGACCGTGCTGGCAGGTTCCGGCACGGACGCGGAAACCGAACTCCGCTCCATCTGGAATGATCGAGGCTACCCCAAGGAGTACCAGGACACCATCCTTGACGCCGCGCTCGAAAAGGCCCACGCGGAGCCAGCCGCCGAACTCCGCGCCCTATGGGATGAGCAAGGCGTCCCCAGAGCGCGGCAGGATGCCATCCTTGCCGACACGCTCAAGCAGGCTCAGGATGTCACTCGACTCTTCCCGCGCTAGAACCCGGCGCGATGAAGCCCGCGCAAGGTGGGCTTCATCGCGGGAAGGTTAGCGCAGCCGCCACAGATGCCCCGCAGTCATACAGTTCTCACGCCATAGCTACATCCGCTTGAAAAGCCGGAAGAGTGCCACCCGGCTCCACTCGTTTCCTGTGAGGGTGTAACCAGGAGCGGATGTCCCCTTCTATCGGCATTGCTCCTCATGGATTCCTTGCCGTTTGTTTGTCCCATCGCCACCGTAGATTGCCGACAACGTTCACGCCCTGCGGCTCTGCGTTCCGAATTTCCAGACTCCTTCCCCAAAACAAGTTTATGTCCCCTTCCAGTAATTCCTCTCTTGGCTCCAGCGCCTACCGCCGCGCTCTTGGGAGTTCACCGCAACTACGTCCTTCCAGGCTGTGTGTCCGATGGGACAAAAAACATACCGCAAGGAGATACGCACCATGAACAACACTGCCACCAACGAAGGAACCCCCGCGACAACTCCAACCCTCACAGAAACCGATCTTCGCCAGTTCCACGGAACGGAAACATGGTTCCGGCACTGGGGCAATCGTTCGATGACCTACACCGAAGGCGTTCAGTACATGGCCGAGCGCGGCGGCGCATATTGGCTGATCGATGAAATCGCCATTAGCCAGAGCCTTCCCGCTGTAAAGCGCGAAGAGTTTCAGGTCTGGACGCTGACGCTTTCCGATGCCGACACCAAGTTCGGCGCAGTCCTTACCTGCGACGACGGCAACGACAACATCGTCTACACCAAGAAGATTCCCTTTACCGACTTCCCGCTGTCCACAATCAAGTTCTATTGCACGGACAACGTGATTATGCTTCCTGGCGAATACTGATTCGCCAGCGGCCCGGTTGAACTTCAACCGGGTCTTTTTTGCGGCGCTATACGCCTGTTGCTGGTGAAAAAAATTAAAGGGCTTGTCGCTAAAGACACCCCGCCGCGCCACTACTTAATAGGACTTCAAAATGAAACCGAGGAGCATTTTATGTTTGGCAAGCCGCGTACACATCTCAGTGATGAATCACTTCTCGCCTATCTCGATGGAGAACTGGGCATAATAAGCAGACACAAAGCAAGACTCCATCTTCAACGATGTTGGCGATGCCGAGCTTCACTTCGAGAGTTGGAAGAATTGGCGGAATACGCCGCCCGGATATTTGCCCGATTCGAGCAAGAGGGTAAGCAAAGAATTCAATAAGGCTCGGCAGAGGGCGACCGAATCGCTTCCTTTCTCTCGTTTCTGTTTTCCGTTCGCAGGGTCCAATCGTGCGCTTTTGCGTGATGGGTGCGAACGGAAACAGAACCGCCGAACCCGGTTCTGTTCCTGTCTACAGATGTTGCATTTATTGCATCATCTGTAATAAGATTGTGCGTGTGCGACGGAACGCCAATCTCCGCAAGGAAACGGATTATGTGACCCGGTTTCGCTGTGCGGAGGGTATTGGCATTCTTCGAGAAGAGGTTTGGGTAAACGCGAAAAACGAGGTTGTGAGATATAACCTTGCTTTCTTCTTGCTCCATGTGTTTGCCAGGGATAACGGTCGTGTCCTTGGCTATGACAACGCGCACGGAGTTCACGAGCGGCACTATCAGGGGAACGTGCAGGAGGTTCCGTTCAGGAGTTATCTGTCTACGGCAACCCGTTTCTATAAAGAGGTAGAGCGTATGAGGAGGAGCTATGAACGTTAAAGTATTTGACGATGGTTTTGAGGGGCATGTAAAGCGTTCTCTGGCCCGCGCAAAAACGCGGCAGGCAGGCGAACGGCTGGAATCGGAAACCGCCATTACGTTTGCCGATCCGCTCGATATGCTCGAATGCCTGTCGAAGCAGCGCATTCGGATTGTACAGACGATTCGGAGGCGGAGATTAAGCATCTCCGCGCTTGCCGAGGAACTTGGACGCAATCGAGGATCAGTCACCAGAGACGTGAACAAACTGCGAAGGTTCGGGCTTCTGAGGTTACGCGAACAGGTCAATCCGGGGCATGGCGTGGTTCAGATCGTGGAGCCTGTTGCAAAGAGAATAGAGATGCAAATTGCCATTTAGCCACTGCCCCCGACGTTGATGCTTACTGTATGCTCAGGGAAGTAAGGCCAGGAGATACGCCCTGCGAACGCCTAAAAAATCGTGCTGAACGGTACAGAGTTTGAAGTTAGCCCCGGCAACGTCTATGCCGATATCGGTCTGCCCGATGCC
Organism: Acidobacteriaceae bacterium; assembly: GCA_009781125.1. Next base: position 6,359 of record WQYS01000108.1, read on the forward strand.
GAAGAGATGCTTGTCAAATTTCAGCTTGTTTCCAAGATTGCCGAAATCATCAAGGCCAGAGGATGGACGCAGCAGGAAGCAGCCCGCCGGAGCGGTTTGCCGAACGTTTGTCGCTTCTCTCCAATGGGTGAGATGTTGGCAGAGCCGGTTCGGAGCACCGATTCATCCACCGTGTAGCTCTTCAGGTGCATTAATTCCGTACTCGCCTTGACCTTGACCTGAGCGCCCGATGCGACCAGTTCCGCCGAGCAGGTCGAGCGGCGGGCATGAGCGCCCCGCGCCGCTTCTTCCTCGTACTGCTGCCGGTCACGATAGACCCGCACCCGCACACCACGCCTTGCCGCGTCAGCCAGAGCGTCGCAGATGTATTGATCCGTTAATGCGTACAGAGCGGCGTCAATCGTGCTCTTTGCCGTATCGAGGACCGCCCGGTCCTCTCTTTCAAGGTCTGTATCCGGCGAGTACAGGATGCGGACCTGTCCCTCTCCGAGCGGCGGGAGCGAGGGAGTTACGGAACTTGCCAGCGAAGAAAACAGGCCGCCGCCGCGCCCGCTTCCAAGGTTCCTTAGAAGCGTTCGCGGCGATGGCCGCAGGAAGAGCAGCAGGAAAGCAGCGCAAAGGACAGAAACACTGAGATACTTCACTTCGATCCTTCTTAATCGATGGAGCCGCCGCCGAGATGCTGAAAGCGGAAGACCACGCCGCCGCTCACGCGGAACTGGTTCTGCATGTTCCCCTGAACGTTGCGTAGCTGTGAGTAGTGGTAATCGGCTTGAACGACGCGAATCCAGACGTGCCTGGACAGGTTCAGATCGAGGCCGCCGCCGAGAGCCATTGCGAACGACGTGTCGTAGCTTGTCGGACACTTCCCGACCGGAGCCGGGAAGTAACTGTCGAAGCCATGCACTCCGCCGAACAGCCCTTGCGCGAAGGGCTGAAAGACGGTGTGGTTCGGAATCCTCAGCCGCAGGCCGCCCATGCCACTGAGCAGACTCAGGCCGGTATCGAAGTCGGGAATCATCCCGATCCTCTGGCCGCCGACCTCACCGACCGCCGAAAAGTTCTTCCAGACCGGGACCGCGAACTCTGCGCTTCCGCCGTTCATCCAGAAGCAGCCACAACCGCCCAC
>WQYS01000109.1 GCA_009781125.1 Acidobacteriaceae bacterium
AGTCCCTGATTGACCGGAACCTTACCGAAGTAGTGCGCGCCGCAAAGGGCGTCGTTGACGAGCTGCGGAATCGTTCCCGTGGCCTGTATATAGTTCGTGTCCCCGGAGTACGTCGCTGAGATGTTATGCACCCCCGCGGTCAGCGGCGTAGGCAGCGTGCAGGTTGACGTCATGTCAGATGCTACGGGCAGATTTATGCAGCCCGTGATCGGCGTGTCTCCGTCGGCAAACGATATCGTGCCGCTGGGCGTGTACGTCGTAACGCTCGACGAAGGCGCGAGCGTCGCTATGATGTCCGCTCCTGCCGACGGCGTCGCCGGGTTCGCCGTCGATTGCAGCGTCACCTGATCGATGATGACCGTGTATGCCTGGCTGCCCGTATACGGTCCGCTATAGTCTGGAGACAGGCTGTCTGTCGCCGTAACCGTGAAGTTGTACACGCCCGCGCTTGCCGGCGTTCCCATGAGACGGCCCGACGAACTCAGCGTCAGCCCGTCAGGCAGGGAGCCGCTTGTTACCGCGAAGGTATATGGCGCGACGCTGTCCTGGGCAAGCACTGTGTTGTCATAGGCGACTCCTACCGAGCCGTTGGGCAGCGATGAAAGCGTAATCACCGGAGCCAGCCCCGTGCCCTGCAGCGGAATGTTTTGCATGGCGGGCGCCTGGTTCAGGCTGTCGTCGCTTAGCCGGGCGTTGCCGTTGATCAGCAGCGGCACCGTCGGTTTGAACGTAAAGGCGAGGTCGCAAAGCGCAAAGGGATTGAGCGGAGATAAAGCGTCGCCGCACAGCTTAGGCGCGACGCTCATATTGGCGCTATCCCATGCGAAGCTCACCAGCGCTCCGGGACTCGACGTAATCTCAGGATTCCCTCCCGCGCCTACCGGCGACGTCAGAGTCAGCGGCATATTGCCGATGTTCTGAGCCTCGACATACTTAGGCACGTTGCTGCTCAGGCTGGTCTGAGTAATGAGCGTGTTGGGGAAGTACACCGTCGGCGGCGTGGCGCGGGGGAGCATCTTCACCGCGCTGTTCGCTGCGTTCTCGCTATTCGCGACATAGACGTTGCCTGCTCCGTCTACCGCGATGCCAGCGTTAGATCCCCAGCTCCCGCCCAGCGTCAGAATCTTACAGGAACCCGCATTGTACAGATCGGACGTGCAGTCGGGCGACAGCACCTTTACCACGCCGAGGCTGCGGTCCGAGACGTAGATATTGCCCACCCCGTCCACCGCTAGGCGCGAGGTGTTGTTAACAAAGCCTCCGCCCAGCGCCGTAATCGTACAGGAACCTGCGGTGTACAGATCGGTTGTACAGTCGGACGATATCTTCTTTATTGTGTTTGTCGCACCGCTGCTCTTATATTCCGCGACATAGACGTTGCCTGCTCCGTCTGCCGCCACGGCATAGGTAGTGCCCCAGCCGCCGCCCAGCGTCGTCATGCAACTGGCGCTCGTACACCCGGGCGTCAGCTTCTTCACCGCGTTGCCCTGGTCCCCTACATAGATATTGCCCACTCCGTCTACCGCCACGCCTGCGGGGCCACAGAAGCCGCCCGTGACACAGTTGTAAGAGCCAGAGGTGGGGGGGCTCCCGCCCATCGCCGTGAGCGTGCAGGAACCCGCGTTATACAGGTCGGACGTACACCCCGCCGGTATCTTCCACACATATTGCCCATACCTGCCGTCATCGTAGTCTGTGACGTAGACATTGCCCGCTCCGTCTACTGCCACGCCCATGGGAGTGTAGGTGCCAGCGCCTCCCAGCGTGACGACACAGGATGGGTTGGCCACGCCGTCGCTGATACAACTGGCCGGAATCTCCTTCACCACACCGTTAATGACATCCGCGACATAGACGTTGCCCGCCGCGTCTACCGCCACGTCGCCCCCTGCCGCACCGAAAAAGAGGCCGCTGTTCAGCAGCGTCTTCACCGGAACCGTGTTGAAGGTAATCTGCGGAGCCATGCCCGTGCCTTGGATATAGGCCGTGCCCATGGCGTTCAGCAGAATGCCGCTCCCGGTCGGGTCACTTCCCTTCCCATCGCCGGAGTCGCAGCCAAAAGGATCGTCGCATTCAGTACTGCCGCCTCCGGACGTATCCTCAGGGAACAGCACCACCGCGCCCATGCGCTGACCGGCATACTTCGGCGTAAAGGTGACCGCGACCATGCAGGAGCCGCTGGAATCGTACACAACGTTCGGATCGCAGGTCGTCGCTGCCTCCGTATAGTCCAGCAGTTCCGCGCCCTGGGTTACGACCTTCAGCCCGCCCGAGCCAAACTGGCCCGTCACCGGCATCGTCACTACGCAGGTGCGGCTCTGGCCCACATTCACCTGGCCAAAGTTGTTCCCGCTACAGCCGTCGTCATTGACGGACTGATAGAAGGGGGCCGAGATCGAGCCTGCATTGAGATCATCTCCGCTATACACCGCCGTAACCGTGTAGATGCCAGCGGTATCCATCGGATCCGAGGGAGCGCAACTCGCGGTGAGGATGGTGCGGCTGGGAGACCCAGACGTAGTGCAGGACACCGTTGAGGTTCCGTTCGTCGCTGTAATCGTCACCGTACCCCGCTCTCCTGGCGAGAAGAGGCCCGACGTATTGGTAACCGTTGCAGTGAACGTTACTCCTCCGCCGGGCGTCGTCGTCAACGACGGGTTCAGCGATGACGAAGTCACCACCGTAGTTGTGGGAGACGGAGTAATCACCGTCAACGGCTCTGCGTCGCTGGTGGCGGGTGCGTAGTTCGGGTCGTCGTCGCTATAGTCCGCCACGACGCTGTACGAACCTGTCATCAGAGTGCCCGATGGCTTGTAGGTAGCCGTGCACATCCCGGACGCATCCGGCTTGCAGGTCAGCGTACCGACTACGCCGCTGCCGGAGAAGGTCACTGTGCCGACCGGAGCCGTCGTCGATGCCAGACCGGACAGTTGCGCGGTCAGTGTAACGGTCTCATCCGCAGCAACTGTCACCGTATCCGGCGATACCGTAAGCGTAAGCGTCGGATGCCCCTGTTTACCCGTGCCTTTCAGTTGGATCGACTGCGTGGCATAGGGGGAGGTCTGGTTTATGTTGTTATTGGTTAGAACCGCCTCTCCCGAAATGGTCCCCGCAACCGTCGGATTGAACTCAAATGCATAGTTGCAGGGCTCTCCACCCGCCAGCGAATACGGACTCGAAAACGCCGTAAGTATCGAGCAGGGTGTTCCGGAAGCAGGCGTGACAAATGAAAAATCTGGCGTAACGCTCGGGTTCGAGTCTGCAGAGGGAAGCGGGAACGTCAGATCCATGTTGCCGATGTTCGTTATCGACACGGTCTGCGGGGTCGCGTCGCTATTCGGATCAACGCCGCCAATCTGAGTCTGCGTGGGGAACGTCACCATGGACTTGTTAAAATCCAGCTTGCGAACACGGAGACCTTTATAGTCCGCAATATAGAGACCGCCAACGTAGTCGAACGCAATTCCATTCGGGATGTTGATGGTTGCGCTGGTCGCAAGTCCGCCGTCACCGGTACTGCTCGCTACGCCGGTCCCTGCAAGCGTAGTGATTTTACCGGTCGTGTCCACCTTGCGGACAATACTGTTAGTGCGGTCCGTAATATAGATGTCACCGGCCGCATCCAGAGCTACGGCAATAGGCTGACCCAGCCGCGCTGCGGTCGCCTGCGAGTTGTCGTCGCAATAGTTCGTGGCGGAGCTATAGGCTGTACAGTTCGTTCCCGTACCGGCTACGGTTGAGATTGTGCCGGTTGTGTCCACCTTGCGGACAACAGAGTTGTTGAAATCCGCAATATAGAGGTTGCCTGCAGAATCGAGAACAACGGTGCCATTCGTTCCAAAGTTCAGCGTCGCGCTGGTAGCCGCGCCTCCGTCACCACAGGCGGTTCCGGTGGTAAAGTTCGTGCCCACCGGGCATGCCGTTCCATTGCCCGCTACCGTCGTGATAATGCCGCTCAGAAGGTTCACCTTGCGGACACGATTGCCACCAGCGTCCACAACATAGAGATTGCCTGCACCGTCGCTGGTTACATCCTGGGGTTGATTGATTGTCGCGCTCGTCGCCGCTCCGTTGTCGCCCGTAGAGCTTGCCGTGCCAGTGCCTGCAACCGTCGAGATTTTGCCGGTTACGGCGTCTATCTTGCGAACAACGCTGTTCTGGTAGTCCGAAATATAGAAGTTACCCACGCCGTCAATCGTTATCCCGCTTGGGTTACCAAACCGGGCGGCGGTCGCCAGGCCGCCATCTCCACATGCGGTGCCGCTAGTAAAGTTTGTACCGGAGGCGCAGGCTGTTCCTGTACCGGCTATCGTAGATATCGTGCCATCTTGTGCATCTACCCTGCGGACGACAAAGTTGCCCTGGTCCGTGAAGTAGAGATGGACCGCCGGATCGGTCGCTAAACCGCGCGGCTGATTGATCGTAGCGCTGATGGCTGCGCCCTTATCCCCGCAGGCAGTTCCACTGGTGAAGTTCGTGCTTCCAGCACATGTCCCTCCCGTGCCCACCACCGTCGTGATGATAGCGGGATTCAGTTGCACGACCGGCCCCAGTCCAACGCCGTGGATTAAAGCCGTGCCTACCGGAGCGCCGCTGGTGTTATACAGAACTACCGCGCCCGCTCGCGGGCTGACAGCCGTCGGGTTGAAGACCACATCCACGGTGCAGGTATCGCCAATGGCATAGTTGGTGGTTGAGTTGCAGACCGTCGATGCCTGCGTCGGCGCGGGCTGAAAGTCGTAGCCAGGAAGTCCCTGCGTCACCGCCTGATAGGGCGTGGCTCCCAGATAGCCTCCCGCCGTGAACACGAACGTGAGCGTGGCCCGGGGCGGCGTTGTTGTCTTCACAGGAACAGAGCCGAAATCGATTACCTGACCGTTGAGCTTCAGCACCCGGTGGTTCATGTAATCGGTGGCATAGAGACTCCCGCTGTTGTTGTCTACGGCTATACCGTTAAATCCGCTGCCGGCTCCGATCCCGGAGATCAGCGTGACAGGCGGATAACCTCCTGGATTAGAAGAAGCAAGATTGCTGGCTGAATACATTACTACGGTCCCGCCGCCACCGCCAATCACGCTAGTCCCGACGTAGAGGTTCCCGGCGGCATCCGCCGCAAGCCCCCATGCGCCGTTACCAGGACTCGCCAACAGCACGGGCATGTTGTAATTACCACCACCCGCACCACCACCCGGGTTGTATTTAGCCATCTTGATCTGCATGGAACCGCCGCAGCCAGGTCCGCTGTGATCCGCGACATAGGCATTGTTTGCTCCGTCCACCGCGATGGCCAGGGGGCAGTTCCATGTATATCCTGTCACCAGCAATCCCGGTGCATACGAGTCAAGACCGGGATTGTAGGTGTACTTATACACTCCCGGCGACGAGGGACTCGGGCTGGTGTTGCCGCGATTCACTATATATAGGTTCCTGGCGCTATCGATTGCCATGCCATACGGATCTTGTAAGCCGGGGATCATCTTAACTAAGGAGTCGGTTCCGCAGTTGACGCCGGGATTCGTGTTGACACAACTGCCCGGAATTCTCCATACTGCGCCGTCACCGCTGGAAGGAGTGCCGCCATCCAGCACATAGACATCCTGGCTGCTGTCCACAGCGATGCCTACAGGAGTCCAGTATGGCTTGCCCGCCCCAAGCGTCTGGGCTAATGTCGTCTTGCACAACGGACCGCTGGCGTAGGCCTCAGCCGTACAACTGGGCGCAAACCTGTTCACTATGCCCACGTAATCCGCGACGTAGATGTTCCCCCGGACACCCACCGCGATACCCCAGGGCTGCTGCCAGTCGCCGCCCATCTGGATAAGGCTGCCGGCGAGCTTCGCCTGCTGCGCCGCCGCCGGTCCGCTGAACGCAACCGCCAGAAACAGAGCCAGAAAAAAAACTGCAAAAAAATTGCAAAAAACCTTCCACGAACAGCCAGACCGATTACTTGTCATAAAGTACCAACAACCTTTCCGCACCTAACACCAATAAGCGTTGGAACGTTTCATTCACTCGGAAAGTAATTCAGCTTATTTGTAGTGCGGCTAACACTACCAAATTGAAATCCGGCAGGGTTGTACAGCGTATAGCATCTCTGTCAACACAATCAGCGTTGCCTTCATGTAGCTGAGGAACACCTCCTCCCCTCAGAAGGGGACAACAGGCATTTCTCTTAACCACCAACATGATCCGCAGGCTGTCGGCGGACACTTATTTGTATATGTATTCTTTAGTAACTAACATGTAACTGTCTTGGCCAATAAATGCTCGTATCGATAAATTGTCATGCTTGCGTAAATATATTTGCATTAATTCGCTACAAAATGTCTATGGTTGACGCATCTAGCCGGCGCCGATTCACTTACGGAACAACGTGCGCCTCCGATTGAACATTCATGCAGATAGATGAAGCGCATATGCGCATGCACACTCTTGCAGCAGACAAACAAATCTTCTCGCCTGGTAGTCTGTCCCACGTTAGTACATTTCGCCAGAAGGGCTTGTCTTTGATGAACGTCTACACGAAAGCTCTGAGCCAGCCAAGCGAAAGGCTCTGAACCGAGCGGTGGATGTTTTGAGGGACCAGTCGAGGACTGCGGCCAACCATGCCGGAGAGAGTAGCATGAATTTCAACGTATCGAAAACGTATTGCGTTCTTTCAGCAGTTTTCGCTAAGTTGTTAAAAAATTGGTAGGCACGGCTGGACTCGAACCAGTGACCTCTTCCGTGTCAAGGAAGCGCTCTAACCAACTGAGCTACGCGCCTACATCTCTGTACGGACACCTCTAACAGGTATCAACGCTGTTGTTTAGTGTAATTGGAACGGGCACTGAAGAGCAAATGATCACACAAAGGCCGCCATCTCTGGCGGCCTTGTGATTCTGGTTCAGTCTGCCAAGAAGAGGTTACTTGCTGGCAACCGGCTCTTCGGCTTCGACGGGCTCGGCAGTTTTAATGTCTCCCAGGGAGACAAAGTTCGGCTCCTCCCGCTCGCCGAGAATCTCGCGGCGGTAGAGCTTCGCCATGCGCGCGTTCTCCGAATCCTGACGGAGCTTCGCGTCGCGGTTGCGAATCTTCTCCTCGCGGGCGTTCTTGGCGACGCCGCTATTGTCGAAGGTGTGGTTGGCCTCGGCGTTGACGTGCGCCTCGTTGAGAACCAGGTCGTACTTCTCCTGCTTCTCCAGGCCCACCTTCTTGCCGCCGGCGAAGATCTCGTGACGCCCATGCTCCTCGTACCACTTCGTAAGAGTGGAGTTCATGTGCATCTTCTCGACGATCTGGCGCCAGCCCACGCCCGTGTTGTAGGCGCAGAAGCTGATCTCGCCCTCCTGCGTCGCGTAGGGGATGATGCACTGCTCGGTGCGGCGGAAGTCGTAGGTCCACAGGTCCTGGAACCACATGCCC
>WQYS01000110.1 GCA_009781125.1 Acidobacteriaceae bacterium
CCTTGCAGATTGCTGCCCAATGTTGCCGGAATACTCAGCTCCTGCTGGCGAACCTCGCGTCCGGCCTGGATCAGGTGCACGCGCAGGATGGTGCCAGAGACGGACTCGCTGTTATACAGCGGCGCGGCCTTCGAGTCATTTTGCGGATGACCGGCCAGCTCTGCTGGACGGCTGGTGATGTCCACGTCGCGGCTGAAGTTGGCCTTGAACTCCGGCGCCAGCACGAAGCTGACCCGCTCGACGGGAACGCGCTCCGGCACGGTGAACTTTGCTATCGTCTGGCGGCCCTTCTGCGTTAATTCGCTGGTCTCAGCGGCCAGCGTGTACACCGCCTGCGCATCCCGGCTGGGCGGAACCGTTGCGCCGTTCACCATCTGCGGCGTTGCCCGGAAAGCAGAGGCGGCTGTCGCCGGAGAGACCGTCATCTCCACGTGCAGGTACGGGAAGGTCGATTCCTGAAACGCCAGCGTGGTGTTGCGCGCCAGCCGCTGCGAGGTCAGATCGAAGAGCGTGAACTCGCCCAGCCTCGTCGCCTGCGGCGCGTTGGAACCGCTCTTTCCCCAGACCGTCGCCGTAGCCAGAAAGTCCTGGCCGTCGAGATCGAGCGTGACCTCGGTGTAGGGGCGGGCGGGCATGGCCAGATCAAAGGAGACGGCCTGCCCCTTCATGCCCAGATTCATCACGTCGGCCTGTTCGGTGTCGGGCTCGACCGGCTCGCTGAGCGTGACGGCGTAAGGAACCTCGCGCGTTCCGGCGGCCTGGTCTGCCGGATAGATTCGCAGGTCTTTCAGAGCTGTTCCGGAATGAGCGTAGGCAGACGGATCGAGCATCACGCAGCTCTGGCCCGCAGCGGGCGCGGAGATGGTTCGCAAATAGCGAAAGTCCTTTGGCTGCGGCGGCTGCGAGGGGCTCGTCGCAGCCGCTTGCCACAACAGCAGAAATGTACAGAGAAATGTTTTCACTCGCCACCGGATCCTGAGGGGTTAGAGGATTGTGTGTCTGCCGGGTTGTGCTTGCCGGATTCGCGCAGCGCCAGCCAGTCCTTCTGATAGGCGAAGCTGACGGCCATCAGCAGAGCGGCCAGCACCAGGAAGCTGACGGCGCGATATCCGTGGCTGAGCTCGCTCATGTCGTACGCGAAAATCTTCACGATGGTAAAGGCAATGAGCGCCAGCGCCTGCCAGCGGATAAACGCCGTGCGCTTCCAGAAGCCTATAGCCAGCAGCGCGGCTCCGTACAACATGAGAAATACCGAAACGGCGAGGGCCTGCCGCAGGTGAGCGTCCGGCGCGGCTGAGGTGTACGGCCACAGAGCCACTACCTCGCGCTCGCCGGTCAGGATGGCGATCAGGTTGATGCCGATGATCGTGCCTCCGGCGATCTGCCTCCATGTATCCCTGTAGTCTTCGCTGGATTCGGACTGGCTCAGGTGGAATGCCGTCCATGCGGCTCCGCCCAGGACCGCAAGGCTGATCAGCGCCATGAAGAAGTCCGGAGAGCGGAAGGCCGCATGGGGAAAGTCGCCTCCGCGAGTCGTTAGGATCTCGCGCAGGCTGATTAGGACGGCAAGCGTTTCGATAGCCAAAAAGCAGCCGATGGCGTAGCGGGTCCAATGAGCCCAGGCCGTAGACGCGGATTTCCGAACAGAGAGAGCCAGCCACACCGCGCCGCTCAGCATCACGATGGCAATCAGCGCTGCCGTGAGGTCAGAGTTGAACAACGGCCTGGCAACTACGTCTCGATAGAAGTGCCAGAGGTTCCCGAACCAGAAGTCGGTGGCGATAAGGTTCACCAGCCCCAGCGCGAACGCTCCCACCGAGAGCCAGCGCAGAATGCGCGACGAGGAGGCATCCGCGACGGTGACGCGCGTCGCTACCCAGGCCAGCGCCAGTCCTTCGACCAGCCAGCCTACCGTGATCCAGCGGCCGCTTAGTTTGAGCGGGATCGCAATCGTCAGAAAGACGACCGCGATGGAAAGGTGCATGGCCGAGGCGACCACTCGCTGCGGCAGATGCATCAGCCCCAGATAGGCCGCTCCCAGAGCCAGAGCCAGCCACGGCAGCGCCGCGTGATGTCCCGACTGGTCCAGAGTGGCATAGAGCGCCAGCGCTACGAACGCCGCATTAAAGAACGGCAGCAGAATATGGATGATCGTGCTGCCGCCGGTCTTCTTCTGCGGCCCGGTTTCTTCCACGGCAGCGCTGGCCGGATAGAGGATCGGCACCGAGGCAAAGACTAGTCCAAAGAGCACGATAAACAGCGCGGTTACGATCAGCGCGTCGGCGTCGAAGTATTCAACGTACCAGCCGATGAAGTAGGCGACGGTGACAGGGAACGTTCCCAGCAGCAGCCGGTACCATCCCTTCAGACGAACCAGCAGGACGGTCGCTACGTTGATCGCCAGCAGATAGGTGAACAGAAAAATCTCGTGATTGCCGCCGGTCGAAAGCAGCAGCGGCGAAACCACTCCGCCCGCGACGGCATAGGCAGCCAGCAGTTGGGAGTCCTGCACCCAGGCCATGTAGGCGTTCCACGCGGTCACGAGGATCATCCCAATCAGCGCGGCCTCGGCGGGCAGCAGATGATAGATCTGGAAGGCCGCCCACAGCGCAAGGTACAGGACGCCGCTGCCGATGGCCTTCAGCGAGTAGGAGAAGCCCGCGAAGTTTTTGCGGCGGAAACGCTCCGACCAGACGATGATTCCAACTCCAGCCGCCAGTCCAATGAGAATGATCGCAACCGGCCCGATCCAGTCGTTATCGATGGCCAGCTTCAGTCCCCAGGCCGCGCCGAGGATCGCGGCTAGGATGCCAATGCGATTGAGAACCTGTCCGCCGAGCTTCTTTTCCAGCGAGATATTCGAAGGTGGCACCGCCGAAGCCTGGTCGAAGCTCTTAATAATGACATTCGGGACCACCGAAGGCGGCGGGGGCGGCGCTGTGCGCGGGCTTTCCGGCGCGGAAGGCACAGCTCTCGCCTCGTATGCCAACGCGAGCGAAGCCGCCGGAGCAGCCGTAGTTTGAGGCAATCCGCGCAGCTCGGCGACCTGCTGTTCCAGTGCGCCGATGCGCGCGTTGAGCGCGGCCAGTTCGCTGGCCAGTCTTGCTGTTGTCTCTGTGCCGGACAACGATTGGGCAGATCCGGCTCCAGGTGTCTCTTCTGTGGTCATGCCAATACTGTATCCTCTGCCCGTGCTGTCTGGCACAAAAATCCGATGCGGGGGGTCATGGAAAATGACGCCGTGGCTTGAGCTGACCATGTTTGCCCTCACGCAAAAGCTGGTCAAGCCGGAAAACTGAAAAATGCGTCCCGTTCAGAGGGAGGAAAGCCACCTGCATTTTGCTGTTTTTTATGTGGCATAATGTAGTTGAGGTGTCCGCATGGCTACTGCTGCTCACGCTCACATCGGTGCCTGGCTTGGAATGCAGGCTCCGGCGAGCGAAGCCGATATTCTGCAGATTGTCGAAGGCCAACTCGCGCCGTCTGTCATTAAGCGGCTGCTTGCGCTGGGCCTGGAGCGCGGAGAGGTTGATGCCGTCGTCATTCCGCAGCGCACGCTCCAGCATCGCCGGTCTCGCCGCGAGAAGCTCACGCTGGAGGAATCGGACCGCGTTCTGCGCCTTCTGCGCCTTCTGTCGCTGGCCGAGTCCGTCTACGAAGACCGTGACCGCGCGCTTGCGTGGCTGAGAAGGCCTCACGCCCGTCTCGGTGGCCGCGCTCCGCTTTCCCTGCTCCGGACCGACACCGGCGGCAGGATCGTCGAAGAGTTGCTCGTCCAGATCGACGAGGGCATGTTCGTCTGATGGTTCTGTGGAGGATCAGCCGCCATCATGAGTTGAGCGGAAGCGGTGGGCTGAAGGTATCCGCGCGCTGGCACTATGCGGGCCGTCCGATTGTGTATCTTGCCGAAACGCCTGCGGCGGCGCTCGTAGAGGTATGCGTGCATACGAGCGCCAACGATGTGCCCGGCTCCTTCACTCTGCTCCGGATTGAAGGGCCGGATGTAGCTGTTCCTTCCATTGATCTGGCGGCTCTTCCAAAAGATTGGCCGGCCCGGTTGAAAGTAATGCGCGACCTGGGATCGGCCTGGCTGGAGAGGCAGCAAAGCGTGCTGCTTCGCGTGCCCAGCGCCATCGTGCCGGAGACGTCGAACTACCTGTTCAATCCCCTCCACAGGCTGGCAGCAAAGTTTCGTATCGCCGAAGCCATCGCGTATCCGTTTGACCGCAGGCTCAAAAGATAGACAGGTAGACCGGCGCGCCAGGTCACGTGGCGCGGAAAGCCTGTCTCAGATTCGTTATACTTTCAGAACTGTTGTTGAAAGGCCCACCATGCGCAAGTTCGTCTTCTGTCTCTTCTGTGTTCTGCTGATTGCCCCCGCGGCGTTGGCGCAAACATCTGATTCAGGCAATGCTCCAGACGCGCTGCCGCCCGTCATTAACGACGGATTGGAGCTCTACAAGACCCACGCTCCAGACGCAATGATAACAACCTGGATCAAAGGCGGACCTCTGGAGGGGAATAGGGACGCCTATGCCCAGATTGGATTTCTGCGTCAGGTTCAGGATTTGTACGGCGTCTATCAGGGGTACGAAGTCGTTGTCAGCCAGACGCTCTCGCAGCGGACCGAGGTCTTTTACCTGGTGATGCACTACGAAAAAGGCCCGCTCTTTGCCAAGTTCGTCGTCTACAAAGCGCGCGCCGGATGGGTCGTGACCAGCTTCAACCTCAGCAAAGACGATACCATCCTGCCTCAACCTGACGTGACGCCTCCGCCTCAGGGGAACCAGTGAAGCAGCCCCCGGATTGCGGGGTTTTCATGTATGAGTCATCCGTTCTACTGGAAAGATGGACCCGCTTTGCGAGCCGATATACTACAGCCAGTGACTACGGAAAAGAACAAGCTCTACTACGGCGATAACCTTGAAGTCCTGAAGGTGCACATTCGGGACGAATCGGTTGATCTCATCTATCTCGATCCGCCGTTCAATTCCCGTCAGGACTATAACGTTCTCTTCGCCGAGAAGGACGGCTCGCAGTCCAGTTCGCAGATTCACGCCTTTGAAGACACCTGGGAATGGAACATTGATGCCGAACGGGCCTATCAGCAGGTTCTGGAGCAGGGCGGTCGTGTCGCGGAAGTGATGCGCGCGTTCAAAACATTCCTCTTTACCAGTGACATGATGGCGTACCTTGCAATGATGGCTCCCCGGCTGGTGGAACTTCGCCGCGTGCTCAAGGAAACAGGCTCCATCTACCTGCATTGCGATCCTACAGCAAGCCATTACCTCAAAATTCTGATGGATGCCGTGTTCGGGCCGCAGTTCTATCAGAACGAGATATCATGGCGGCGCTCGTCGGCCCACAACGATGTGAAGCAAGGCATGAAACGCTGCGGCAGGGTGCGAGACGTAATTCTTTTCTACTCACATTCAAACGACAACACCTGGAATGCTCAGTACACGCCTTACACAGAGGAATACTTAAGTTCTGAATACAGGCATAAGAACCGGGAAGGGCGTTATTACAAGGAAACCGATCTGACTGCGGCGCGGCCCGGTGGGGAGACGGAATTCCTCTGGAGAGTCAAGCGTCCGAGGGGATCGAAAGAACGTTGGGAAGCCGACCTTGAGAACGAGTACCAGACTCCGAAAAACGGCTGGGAATATAAAGGCGTTCCACCCTATAGCGGGAGGTTCTGGGCCTACTCACGTGACAACATTATCGAGTTCTACCGTTCCGGTCATATTGTTCACAGAGAGACTGGGATGCCACGCCTGATGCAATTCGCCGACGAAATGCCCGGAATACCTTTGCAGGATGATTGGAACGGGATAAACAGGACGGGGGGAGAAGAAGACCTGGGTTACCCGACCCAGAAACCGGAAGCTCTGTTGGACAGAATCATCCAGGCAAGTTCAAACGAGGGAGATGTTGTACTGGATCCGTTCTGCGGATGCGGAACTACTGTCCAGGTCGCACAACGGTTAAAACGGCGTTGGATTGGCATCGACATTACGCATTTGGCTATCGGTCTAATCAAAAAACGTCTTGATGATGGCTTTCCGAATCAGAAGCCTCCCATCCGCCAGACCTATGATGTGATCGGCGAACCAACCGACTACGCGGGTGCGGCTACGCTTGCCGCTGAAGACAAGTATCAGTTTCAGTGGTGGGCATTGGGGCAGGTCGGAGCGAGACCAACAGAACAGTGCAAAGGCGCTGACCGGGGCATCGACGGACGTCTATATTTTCACGACGATACCTCCGGCAAAACGAAGCAGATCATCATCTCGGTGAAGGCAGGCGGCGTCGGCGTCTCGCAGGTGCGTGACCTGCGGGGAGTTCTGGAGCGCGAGAACGCGGAGATCGCGTTATTCATCTGCTTTGAAGAGCCAACCAGGCCTATGCGTCATGAGGCCAGCGAAGCCGGACTCTACAAATCCGCTGACGGCTCGACGTATCCGCGTCTGCAAATCCTGACGGTGCAGGAGATCCTTGACGGAAAGCAGCCGGACTATCCCCGCCACCGGCTCGACGCCACTTTCAAAAAAGCGCCTCGCGCTAAAAAAGAAAAGCCGGAGAATCTCAAGCTGATGTTGCTGTAACTAGCGAACCAGTCCAAGTCCCGCACGCGACGCGATAGAACCACGCCGCGCGCGGGACACCCGGATTTACAACTGTGCACTAGTACCGGTACTGTTCTGATTTGTACGGGCCTTCGACGGCAACGCCGAGATAGTCGGCCTGCTTCTTCGTCAGCGTGGTCAGCTTGACGCCGATCTTCTCCAGATGAAGGCGCGCCACCTCTTCGTCCAGCTTCTTGGGCAGGATGTAGACGCCGGGCTTGTAGACGTCGCGGTTTTTCCATAGATCGAGCGCGGCCAGCGTCTGGTTGGAGAAGCTGTTCGACATCACGAACGACGGATGCCCGGTAGCGCAGCCCAGATTCACCAGCCGTCCCTCGGCCAGCACAAACAGATCCTTGCCACTGGGGAAGGTGTACTTATCGACCTGCGGCTTGATGTTCGTCTTCACCACGCCGGCGGCGGAGTTGAGCGCGTCCATCTGAATCTCGTTGTCGAAGTGGCCGATGTTGCATATGATGGCCTGGTCCTTCATCCGTTGCATGTGCTCGAAGGTGATGATGTCCACGTTGCCGGTGCAGGTGACGTAGATATCGCCCCGGCCCAGCGTCTCTTCGAGGGTCGTGACCTCGTAGCCTTCCATGGCGGCCTGCAGCGCGTTGATGGGGTCGATCTCGGTGATGACCACGCGCGCGCCCATTGCGCGCAGCGACTTGGCCGAGCCTTTGCCCACGTCGCCGTAGCCGCAGACCACGGCGACCTTGCCCGCGACCATCACGTCGGTAGCGCGCTTGATGCCGTCCACC
>WQYS01000111.1 GCA_009781125.1 Acidobacteriaceae bacterium
TCATCTTGAACGGCTCACCAGCTACGGCGTGAATTACCGCTCGTTTACAGAACAATATCTGGATTCGACCGGAATCTTTAAAGAGGCTGTGATTGGTATTCTCGCGGCTGTGGCAAAACAGGAAAGGATTCGACTATCAGAGCGTGTGACCGCTGGCCTTGAGAGAGCGCGTAAAGAGGGGCGGATTGGTGGAAGGCCAAAGGTTCAGGATCAGCCGGGATTGAGTCGCAAGCTCTTTAAATTGCGCGAGAAAGGCATGAGCATTCGTGCCATAGCGGGTGAGTTGGGCATCAGCACCAATACGGTTATGAAAATTCTGAGAGCGGATTAGGTCATTGCGTCAGAGAATGTGTGAAAGAGGCTCTTGAAGTCTGATTCTACGGTCTGCGTCTATCGGGATTTTGCACGGTATCCGAACGAAAGTTCATTTGAACTTTTTGACCTGCCGGATACAGATGCGGATTCCAGAGGACAATGGTTTCGATTAAGAAATAACCTTGAGATGGTAAATTGATAATTGCGTGAAGTGCATAATCATACTGTCTTTATTGGCTTTTATGTGCATTGTCGAGGGCTATCCGTCGCTGTATGCCGTCACGGATAGGAACAGAAAAGCCGAGATTGCCGAGTCATTTGAAGAGTTCACTGATAACCTACGGAGCCGGTTCAGGATTGCCAGAACCCTTGATTTGACTGCACGATACGACCTTTGGTAACTTCTGAAGCTGCCTCTGAAGAGGTACGGGCAGAAAGGGATTTAAAGACAGTGGCATTGACACAGACGACGGCAACAGGGGTCACGGTGGATGAGTTCTTAGCGTCCCTGAGCATAGAGGAATCGCTAGACCTCATTGAGAAAGTTCTGATTCTCAAAGGACGGATGGAACGAGCTTTCTCTACGGGAAGCATTGACGGCAATTCAGCACAAGACTGTAAAGGATCGCGCCAACACGCATAGCGAGTTTACAGCGTAAACGTGAAAGGGCGGGTCTTTAGGACTCGCCCGTTTCATTTCAGTATTGACCGACACTTTACTGATCGGCCCCGTTACGAATTCGGTTGTAACGGGCTTGTTGCTTTAGAAACTGACATTCTGCCCATTTAAGACAGCCCTCTCCACCAAGCACATCCTGTATTACAACGTTCGCCGTATATGAGTCTCCCGTAGCCCTCAGATGATTAATAGCAAGCATGAGATCGCCATTAGCTTGACCTAACGCGGTTTCCCACTTAGTCAATGCGTCCGGTATCATCGGGTCTTTCCTAATCGCTCCTATTAAATCCGGTTTATGACAGCTATTTGCATCCTCTACAGTTATCCCACACTCATCTAATTCGTTTCTAGCTTTCGTTTCTGCGCTCGTTCCTGTATTCGTTCCTTGCCCTGCACTCTGAGCTTGAGAATTTTGGGAAGTGCCTTCATTTTTGGCCTGTAATCTCTCAAGGTTGGCTTGTGCGTCTTCATCCCCTTGATCGGCTGCTTTGCTATACCAGATCGCCGCCGTAGCATTGTTTTTCAGAACGCCTTCTCCGTTTTCATACATTACTCCAAGGTTATTCTGTGCGCGGTCAAATCCTTGTTCAGCAGCTTTGCGAGTCCATATCACAGCTTGCTCATAATCTTTGGGAACACCTTGGCCTTCAGAATACGAGTATCCAAGGCTGGTCTGTGCCCGTGCATCTCCTTGATCGGCAGCTTTGCGATACCAAACCACCGCTTGCTCAAAATCTTTTGGAACGCCTTTGCCTTTGGAATACATATCCCCAAGAGCAAACTGCGCCTCAGCATTTCCTTGATCGGCAACCTTACGAAACCAAATCGCAGCCTCAGAGTAGTCTTTCGGAACCCCATGCCCGAAGAAATAATTATCCCCAAGGATTTTCTGTGCTTGTGCATATCCTTGTTCAGCAGCCTTACGATACCAGATCATGGCCTGTGCTGAATCTCGGGGAACGCCTTGACCACTGTCATACATAGTTCCAAGGTTGTACTGCGCAACCGCAATTCCTTGATCGGCAGATTTACGGAACCAATACAGAGCTTGCTGATAATCTTTCGATACGCCTTCGCCGTTGGAATACGCTACACCGAGATTGTTCTGCGCTTTCGCATGTCCTTGTTCAGCACCTTTACGAGTCCAATAGACCGCTTTCGCAGAATCTTTGGGAACGCCATCCCCGCTGGAATACATTTTTCCGAGCTTCCACTGAGCCTCTGCATCACCGTTGGTAGCCCGTGCTTTTAGCGTGGCAATATCAGACTTGGATTGAGATAGAGCTGCATAATCACAGAATAGGAACAAACTACCACAGAGCAATAGAGCGTAAACCGTTGTTTTTCTCATTGCGATTTTTCCTTTCAGAATTTCCCGCCGTGGTAGCTACATGCGCCGGAACGATTGCCAGACCTGCTCATGCTTCCGTCACCGCATAGGGTTGGCATCCGCAGCTTAGGTGTGCGTATGTATGATCTTGGTGCGCGAATCCGTGGCGTGCTGATACGTGGGGCACGATAGCGATACGTGTATGTTCGGGGTCGTGGCGTGTAGGTTCTGCTACTAGACGCAAAGACGGGCAGACACAGGATAACGGCAAAGAACGCAACAGACAGCGTTTTCGTAATGGTGATCTTGTCGTTGCACGAATGATGTATGAAAGCAAGAAGAGCTTTTGCGGCCCCGACAATGGTTATACCGTCGTTTTCCATTGGCTCAGATGCAACCCGCTCTAACGTGCCCTTGACTTTCATCTCTGCGTTGTCTATCCAATGACCCAAGCCGGGAATTTTCGGCTCGTTCATGCTCGTAAAATCATTGAGCGCAGCTACCAGCTTTTCCAATCCATCAATACTCTGACGTTGCATGTAACCGTCTGACATACGACCTCGTTCTCCGCTCGTTCAGTTCAAACCGGCCCTATCCGGTAGCCTTGCACCAGCACCACGGCAGGCCATGACTGAGATTGATACTAATGATTCAAATAGTAGCATTAATAACGTTGCTCTCTTCGTGTAGCAAAAGCACGATAGGGGTAATGAAACCAAAAGAGAACGGAAAGCGAGAACTTCAAATCAACGTCCGTCTAAGCGAAGAGGACAACAGACTGATTCAGAGGGCGGCTGCGAGTCTGTGGCCTAATGCCGTAATCACAAAGTCTGGAACTGTACTCGGATTAGCTTTGATCGCCGCTAAGGATGTGCTCAAGAGGAAACCGTCTAAACCGTCAAAGTAAGGCACGGACGTTACTGCATGGGGTTAGGCGATACAGCGTTACTCTTTTGATTTAAGGGCGGGGATTCCGGCTCAGGCAAATCGTTCAAGGATTCGTTTTAAAGCGTCCGTAGGGATTCAGACCGAGCAGGGGATGCCGAAAAGGTCAGAAGCCGCTCACAACCGAAGCTAGGTGGCAAGAATCGGCATTCGAGAATCTGAGAACATGGGGATAGTCGCTTAACTCCTTCATTACCAGTTATTTAGAATAGATAAAGTGTGTATATAAGGCGATTAACCTAAGATACTGCATATAGGATATAAACCATTATTAATAAATAACTTGTCTATTAAATTAAGACATTAATTTAACTGTATAGAGGTTATATACATTATATGGGGTTATTATTGTTAATATAACTATATGATAATAAATATGTTAATAGTAGTTAAGCAGTATAGATTTTTGTGTGAGTTTGGATGTTAATCTGGGGTATACAATCCGCGTTTCTACAGGGGATTTGCCGTCTGAGCCGGTATCGGAATGCTGGTTTAGGTCAAAATCTCTTATATTTTGAGACTTTCCTAAGTCTTTAGGATTGAATGACATTCCTCATAAAGCGAGTTGGCTTGGCGTATGATTCGAGCTAGAGCGTTCAAACGGTCAACACTCGGTTGCTCCGTACATGGCGGCTTCATCGCCATGTGCGGGAGGGATGTTTATGTGGCAAGAAATCCCATACATGACGCGATAAAACTGCGTCATGTATGGGGCACCCGTATCCATCGACTCAGATTCTGTTGCCAGCATAGGCGGCGCGGGCGATCGCCTGACGCAACGTCTGGGCGGCCATCTCCGGCGTGATGTCGCGCTGCGGCGATCCCAGCAGCTCAAAGCCAACCATGAACTTGCGAATCGTCGCCGAACGCAGCAGCGGCGGAAAGAAGTGCGCGTGCAGATGCCACTCCGGATGCTCCTGGCCGTCGAACGGAGCCGGATGGAAGCCCATCGAGTACGGAAACGGCGCGTCGAAGACACAGTTATAACCAGAGGTCACGGACTTTAGAATCTCCGCCAGCCCCATGCGCTCAGCCTCGTTCAGGTCGGCGAGCCTCGCAGCTCTGCGGCGAGGCAGGATCATCACCTCGAACGGCCACACCGCCCAGAAGGGAACCAGAGCCACCCATGTCGGGTTCTCTGCGATAATGCGCTCCTGCTGCTGCAGCTCCAGCTCCAGATACGACCCGAGCAGCGGCTTGCCGTTAGCCTTTAGATACTCCTGCTGCGCGGCAAGCTCCAGTTGCGGCTCGTCGGGAATGTGCTCGGTCGACCAGATCTGCCCATGCGGATGCGGATTGCTGGCACCCATCATGGCTCCGCGATTCTCGAATATCTGCACGTACTGAATCTCAGGCCGCGCGCCGATCTCGGTCTCCTGCGCGGCCCACATATCGACGACCCGGCGAATGGCGGGCGTCTCCATGGTTGCCAGCGTCAGGTCGTGACGGGGATCGAAGCACAACACGCGGCAGAGTCCGCGCTCGCTTTCGGCTCGCAGCAGACCGGCTCCCTGGGGGTCCATGGTGGCCGACTCGACCTCGGGCTTGAGCGCGGCGAAGTCGTTCTCGAAGACGTAGGTGCCAGTGTAAGCAGGCGTCTGAGCGCCACCGGCGCGCTTGTTGCCGGGGCATAGATAGCACTCCGGATCGTAGGTAACCGCCTGCGCGGTTACCTTGGATTCGGTCTGTCCCTGCCACGGACGCTGCGTACGATGCGGTGAAACCAGAACCCAACTGCGCCGGAGGGCATTCCACCGGCGATGCGGGGCCTGTAAGAAAATAGAGTCCATTGCGATGATCTTTCCTGGTTATTTTTTGCTCAGTTCGACAGCTCCGTCCATGGCTTCGAAGACGTAGACCGGAGCGTCGATGTTGAACCACTTCTTGTAGGAGGCCTTGATCGCGGTCTCGAAGGCGGCCACATGTTCCTTGGCAACAAGATTCACGGTGCAGCCGCCGAAGCCGCCGCCGGTAATTCTTGCTCCGTAGCATCCCTTGAGCGCCAGCGCCTGCGAGACAAGGAAATCAATCTCCCAGACCGATACCTCAAAATCATCGCGCAGACTGGCGTGCGAGGCGACCATCAACCGCCCCAGAAGCTCCGGATCACCGGCAAACATAGCCTTCTTAGCCTTGCGGACGCGGTCATTCTCGCTGATCACATGGTGAGCGCGCTTATAGGCCGTATACGAGATATCCGGTTTTACGGCTTCAAGCTGTTTGAGCGTGGCCACGCCCAGGTCGCGAGCGCCGAACTTCGCTTTTATGGCGGCCTGTCCCTTCTCGGCCTCACGCCGCCGCCGGGCGTATTCTCCGCCACCGATCTCGTGTTTCACGGTCGAATTCACAACCACCACGCGGCAGTCGGCCAGCTTGCCGCGGTTCATGGGAAGAAGCTCGTACTTCTTGCTAAAGGTGTCGAGCAGCAAAGCGTGTCCAGCCTTGGCGTGAACGCTGACAAACTGGTCCATGATGCCGCAGGGGGAACCGGCATAGTTGTGCTCCGCCGCCTGGCAGAGCAGGGCAATCTTTTCGGGCGGCAACGTTTTGCCCGCAAAGGCGAGCAAAGCCATTGCCGTAGACACTTCGACGGAAGCCGAAGAACTGAGTCCGGCTCCCAGCGGAACATTGCCGCGAAGATGCAGTTTAAACGGCTTCGGTTTGATGCCCAGCTTCTGTAGCTCACACAGTACGCCTACGCAGTAGTTGCTCCATTCGCCTTTGACCCAACCTGGCTTCTTGGCCTTGGCTGGACGGTCCGCCTTACTCATCACCCGTTGTTTCCTGGGGTATTGCTCGCTGGTAAAGCTGTAGTTTTGGTCGTCCCGGGGCGAGACGGAAACATCGCTTTTAAAATGAATCGCCATGGGCAGGACAAGCCCGCCGGTATAGTCAGTGTGTTCGCCGATCAGATTGACACGGCCCGGAGCCGAGCGCTCGATCGTAGCAGCCGCTACGCGCGCCGCATTGCCTGCAACAGAACTTTTCTTCACGAACTTGTCTCCTCAACTAAAAGTCTAGCGGCCCGCGCGGGCGAGCGCCATAACGACGGTCCACATTTGTGGAGTAGTACAAACATCATAATCCCCGCGCCGCGCGCGCTCAAAATCCATCGCGGAGATTCTGCTACAAAAGCAGAACGAAGCTGGCTTCGAATAAGCGACGGAATCTGCTTTCCTCCACCCTGCCACGGACGTCCGGATACCCCATCCTTGTCGCCGCGGCGACCGAAGGGTGGGAATGTACGACGCTGACTTGCCTTTATTCCGGTTGTAAAGATGGTTGATTGAGCCGTATGTTTTCCCACCCTTCGTCTGCCCTAAAGAAATCTGGATACCCGAACATGCATCGGCGGACAAAGGATGGGGCACCCGAACGGTTTTGCCCCCCGGGCAAAAAGCAGCTTTTTCCGATAACACTGCTACGATGGACAACACGCGCTTCGCGTAAGTTTTCAGGGCTTGAAGGAATCGACAGGGGCAAAGGTTGAAACTTCCGAAGATTCATTTAGGAGTACCGCAGTGGATCGCCGCTGCTCTGCTGCTGTGTCTGGTGATCCAGTGCGCGTGGGTCATCCATCGCCAGCAGCTCACGCCCGTAGACTATCGCTTCGCCCGCTGCGGACGCGAGATGTGGGAGCGCCCGTCGCCTCTGGCGGGATACTTCACCAGTTGCGGCAACCTGAACGGAGACGGCACGTTCGCCTACCGCGCCGCGGGGCTTCCGCTCACGGCGCAGCGGTTCGTGTTGCAGGCCATCGACAGACTGCGCAGTCCGGAGACGCGGGTGTATGCGCAAAGCTCGCTCGACGGCTCCACATGGGAGGCGCGCCATCAACTGAGCAGCATCGTCTGGCTGATTCATATGCCCTTTGTCCTCTTCGCCGCTCTGCTGGGAGGCGGACTGTGGTGGGTCACCCGGCGGCTCTTCGGCACTGCGGGCGCGGTCTTCGCTATGGGACTCTATTGCTTCACGCCTGCGATTGTCCGCTCTGACGTGACTCCAAACAACGACGTGCTGGCGATGTGGGGGCTTTACGGCACGGTCTACACAGCCA
>WQYS01000112.1 GCA_009781125.1 Acidobacteriaceae bacterium
CAGGAGAACCTGATGAAGGGCGACGACCCCATCGGCAAGGAGATTCGCGTCGATGGCGTTCCTTACACCGTCATCGGACTGGGCGAGAAGCAGGGCAAGACGCTCGGCATGAGTCAGGACAACTGGGTCGCCGTGCCGCTGGCGACTTTCCAGAGGTCCTACGGCACGGCCAAGACGCTAACCATCTACGTCAAAGCCGGTAAGGATTTGGAGACGGCCAGCGACGAGGCGCGCGCGCTGCTGCGAGCGTTTCGCCACGACGCTCCGGGTGTGGACGACAGCTTCACGCTGGAGACCAGCGATACCTTCGTGAGTCTGTGGAAGAGCATAAGCTCCGGCTTCGAGGCTGTCGCCGTCGCTATTGCGGCCATCTCGCTTATTGTTGGCGGAATCGTCATCATGAACATCATGTTGGTCAGCGTGACGGAGAGGACGCGCGAGATCGGCGTGCGCAAGGCGTTGGGTGCGCGGCGCAGTGATATTCTGCTTCAGTTCCTGATCGAATCGGCCACCATGGCGCTGATCGGCGGAGTGTTTGGCGTGATCGGCGGCGTGGTCGTGGCGCAGATCGTTACCGTGCTGCTCGGGTTCCCGTCGTCGATTGCGTACTGGAGTATTCTTGCAGGGCTGGTCGTTGCCGGTGGCGTAGGAGTCTTCTTCGGCGTGTATCCGGCGCGCAAGGCGGCTGACCTCGATCCTATTGTAGCGTTGCGTTCGGAGATATAAGAGACACACGATGAAGATC
This sequence comes from Acidobacteriaceae bacterium, assembly GCA_009781125.1. Next base: position 746 of record WQYS01000112.1, read on the forward strand.
ATCGATCAAAAAGAAGCGGTGAAGATGGCCTTCGATCAACTGAGGGCCAACAAGCTGCGCTCGGGGTTGACGATTCTCGGCATTGTCATCGGCGTAATCACCGTGATTGCGATCTCGTCGGTGATTAATGGGTTGAACGGGCGTGTCTCGGGCCTGGTTGAGCAGATCGGAACGAATGTGCTCTGGATATATAAATTTCCCGTCATCGGAGTGCGGCCCACCAGCGAGATGCTGGCGCGCAAGCAACTGACGCGCGAAGACGCCGACGCCATCGCCGCGCTTCCGCATGTTACCGCCGTGACGGCGTCGCTGCGCTATACCAACTACCAGTTCGGAACCGGTTCGGTGACAGCGAAGTACGGGCTGCACAAATCGGAGAACGTCTCGCTCGGTGGCGATACGCCCAACATAAAAGATGTCTATGATCTGGAGCTGATGGAAGGCCGCATGTTCACCGACATGGACGAGGAGCGCGCCGCCGACGTGGTGGTGTTGGCCCACGATACCGCCGACGACCTGTTTGGAGCCGAGAGCGCCATCGGCAAAGAGGTGCAGATCGAAGGCCGAACTTTTGTTGTCGTCGGCAGGCTGGAAAAACGCAAGGCAGCCTTCGGTGGAGGAAAGAACCCCGACGACAACGCTGCGCTTTTTCCGATCTCAACCTTTCGCAAGCTGCATCCCGAGATACTGGACTACTGGATCAGCGTGAAGTTTGACGATCAGAAGAACAGGGCCGCCGTGACCGATTCCATCACCGACCTGCTGCGGCGGCGTAGAAAGGTTCGCAACGAAGCCGACGACAACTTTGCCATCTTCGGCTCCGATTCGCTCACGCGGCTGTGGCAGGAGATTACAGGCAGCCTGTTTCTGCTGATGTTCGGCATCTCGTCGGTGGGGTTGATGGTCGGCGGCGTAGGCGTGATGAACATCATGCTGGTCAGCGTGACCGAGCGCACGCGCGAGATCGGAGTACGCAAGGCCATCGGAGCCACAAAGCGGATCATCATGGCGCAGTTCACGATGGAGGCGGTGACGCTGTGCGCCATCGGCGGCATCGTCGGAGTCCTGCTGGGAAGCGCACTGGGCATGGGACTGAGCGTGGCGTTTCCGTCGGCTGTGTCCCTGCTGTGGGTGGTTGCCGCGTTCCTGTGCTCGTGCGCCATTGGCCTGGTCTTCGGAATCTATCCGGCGTGGAAGGCCGCGAACCTCAATCCCATCGACGCTCTGCGGTACGAGTAAGCAGGCAATCTTTTGTAAACACGTTAGACTGGTGCCATGGCCGTAGCGATTGAGCTTATTACGGCGCTGATAGCGCTTGCAGGCACGGTGTATCTTGTGCTGGCGCTCGTCGGCGCGCGCGATTTCAGCCGTACGTGGAGAAGCCGCGCGCTGGACAACTCATGCACGCCTGATGTTTCCATCCTGAAGTCGGTTAAGGGCCTCGACCCGCGCATGTATGACGGATTCGTCAGCCATTGCAGGCAGCAATATGCAGGCCGGTTTGAGATCGTGTTCGGAGTCAGCAGCCTTGACGATCCGGCCGTGCATGAGATCGAACGGCTGCGGGCCGAGTTTCCCGGCTGCGCCATCAAGCTGGTCGAGTGCCGCGAGCGGCTCGGAACCAGCGGCAAGGTGAGCAATCTTATCCAGATGCAGCGCGAGGCGAGCTACGGCGTCGTGCTGATTAATGACAGCGACATTCGTGTAAGTCCGCAGTATCTTGCGCGAGTGATGGCTTGTTTCGCGGACGAGCGCGTGGGTATGGTGACGGCTCCGTATCGCGGCATGACGGAGGAGCTGACAAATCAAGGAGCCACGCTGTGGGCGCGGCTGGAAGCGCTGGGTATCTCGACCGATTTCTTTCCGGGAGTGCTGGTGGCGCGAAAGCTCGAAGGCGGAGTTCATTTCGGGTTAGGTTCAACGTTGGCCATGCGGCGCGAGGCGCTGGAACGCTCTGGCGGGCTGGAGCCGCTGGTCGAGTGCCTGGCCGACGACTACGAGATGGGCGCACGAATCGCGGCGGCGGGTTACAAGATCGAGCTTGCGCCCGAGGTCGTCGAGACAACGGTTCCCGCGTACAGCTTTCGCGGATTTGCCGAGCACCAACTGCGCTGGGCGCGCACCGTGCGCGATTCACGCAAGGCAGGATATCTCGGACTGGTAATTACCTACGCGCTGCCCTGGGCGCTGATAACCTGCGTGGCCAGCGGATTTGCGTTGTGGAGTTTTTCTTGGTTGAGTCTTGTCGCGTTGATGCGCGTAGCCGTAGCGCTCAGCGTTGGTGTTGGCGTTCTGCGTGACAGACAGGTGCTGCGCGATCTGTGGCTTCTCCCTTTGCGCGACTGCTTCGGGCTGTTCTTCTGGGCGTGGAGCTTCGCCAGCGATACCATCGTATGGCGAGGCGAACGCTTCCGCCTGAAGGATGGACGGCTTATCAAAGTTATTTGAGTTTGTATTTAGCCGGATTGACAGCGTGTAATCCTTCGATATTGCGAGGAGATTGACGATGACTAAACGTATTCGGGTTTCTGAGCTTCCCGAGTTCGACGCGGCCCCTTACCTGGACAACTAGGAAACCATCGCTGCTTACCTCATTTGCGATTGTTATGGCGCTAACGAAACCATCCTCCACGACGGGCCGGGATCGAATGCATTGATCCCCCTTGCCGCATCCGTTGTGGACTGCCCCAGGTCGGACTGGAAGACCCGTCCGCCGCGGCCCACAATGAAGGTCATCACGCCGCTGGCACCGTACTCGGCTGGGAAGGCCAGGATGGCGAAGCCCCGGTTCATCCTGCCGCCGTTTACATAGTCCATCGCACCTCCGGGCGCGTGCGATCCCTGCGCTCTGAGAATGCGGAAGTAGTAGCCGTGAAAGGGCTGACGGCGGCCCTGCGCGTAGCCTTCGGCTTCGGCGTCGGCTACCAGCGGGCCTGCCGGACTTTGCGGCTCGCCTTCGGCTACCGTCCAGTAGAGGCCGTCGTGCTTGCCGGGAGTGCTTCGGAACCGCTGTGCAAAGAGTCCTGGCGGGTTGCCATCGTGACCTGCCGCCGCGTAGTCTGTCTGCGCCTTGCGAAGCGCACGGCAAACATCGATTGCTGCCAGCTCATTGGCTCCGATGCGCCGCGCCTGTAGCTCGTGAACGCCCTCGCCGGAGTCGAACCTCCACGTCCCATTGCTCAGCACCACGGGAATCGGAAGCTCCCAGGCGTTCGAGCCGACCACAAGGAACCTTCTCCTGACTCCGGCAGGAACCATGTGATGTTGTACATCGTAGAGTTCCACGAAATGAGCGCGGTCGTTCTTGTCCTGCGTGTCGTCTCCAGAGGAGATAAGACTGGTCGCCTCCGGCCCGAGTATCTGGTCGAGCGCATTGACGTCGTTGACTCTGTTGGCTGCAATCAACGCATCCACCGCCTCCTGCGGAGTGGAGAACGTTCTCTGCGCCGTATTCTGTGCAAGCAGCGAAGTCGCCAGGCTGAAGGTCAGAACCAGGACAGAAAACACGGAAGATACAACGCCGGATTTGCAGGATTTGTTAGTCACTATCTTCTCCCTGATGTCCTCTGCATGGAGGCCATGCTGGCCCGGCCACGATTGGCCGCGCTGCGGTTGGCTGCCGCCGAACTGCCTCCGCCGCTAAAGGCGTTGGCGCGCCCGCTCGCGCTGGAGCCTCTTGGGCCGGACGCGAATCCGGCATTCGGGTTCCCTCTGGGCTGGGCCTGCTGGGGCCACGCCGCTGGACGCGCGACCGTAGGCGCTACCGCCGGACGGGCCGTTGCAGTCTGCGCTGGCCGCGCCGCAGCTCCCGTTGCTGGCCGCTGGGCCGGGCGATTCACGTTTGCGCTCGGCTGTGCTGGACGGGTCTGAGGACGATTCTGCGCTGGCCGGTTCGGGGCGGCGTTTCCTGGCCGATTAGGACGATTGCCCGAAACATTTCCTCCTGGTCTATTTCCTGCTGGCCTGCCGCCTGCCGGTGGCCGCGAAGCCGCCGGTGGTCTGCCGCCTGCGACCCGGCGATTCGGACGGTCGCGCCAGTTGCTGGGCGGGCGGGCGTAGACAGGCCGCCGGAAGGACGGAGGCCGGGGGCGGAAGGTTCGATGAACCGGACGCCAGCGGTTGTTTACGATCCATACGTTGTTGCCCCACATCATTCTTCGAGAACCCCATCCCCAACCCCATGTGTTCCATCCCCACGGATACGAGGGGCCGAACCAGGAGCCAAGCATGATTCCCGTGCCGAAGCTGAGCAGCGAAGCCGTGACCAGAGCCGAGGAACCCGGCAACGCCCAGACCATCGACGGATCGTACTGCGGAACGAAGACCACCTGCGGGTTGGTCGGCTGGATGACGATCACCTGCGAGCCGTTCTGGCTCTGCACGTCGACCGTCTGATACTGATTGCTCTCCAGCGCGCCCCAGGCGTATGCCTGCTGGCGCAGGCGCTGCACCGAGTCCATCACCAGGCCCTGATTGGAGACGAACACCTGTCCCAGCGCCGCATAGTCGTTGATGTTCTGCGCCATCATGTCCAGGACCTGCGGGAAGTTGACCAGGGCAATGAAGGCCGGATCGAAGCCCTGCGCCTGGGCCGCGTTGGTGCGCGCCTGGCCGGTCAGCCTCATGTTCGCGTTCAGCCAGTTGTTGACGTCGAGGATCTGCTGCGGATCGCTCGATGCGGCGCAGATCTGCGCCACCAGCGCGTCGGGGAACAACGCAATCGGCGCCACCAGTTGATCTATCTGATCGGGGCTGAACATAGGAGCCTGCGCCGAGGCCTCATTTACAGGAACTATGAGGCTCCACAGGCATATGAGAACGGCCAGCGTCTTGCCCATAATTTTCTTCAGCGGCACCTGTCACCCCCGTGCGAGACGTAAAGAAACCGCGCAGGAAGCGCGAATGGGAGCGAATGCTATGGGAAGAGATGCCCGAAAGACCGGATCGGTTTTCTACTCGCAGGCAGTTCGTGGCTGTTGTTCCAGTCTCGCGGCTGAGAGATCAATGGATGGCCTGTTCAAATTGAAAAGAGGCTCAGGAAGCAAAGGTGGTCAGGAGTGACTGGGTGCTCCATATCTATCTGACGGCTTTTCGTCAGATGCGGACTATCGCCCATGTAATTTGTCATGGGGTAGAATCTCCCCACATGATCTTTTCTCCGGCCAACATCACGGCGCTCATCGTTGCGGCCAGCTTTGCGGGCGGGCTGAACATCTACGCGACGGTGCTGACGCTGGGCCTTCTGGATCGCTTCCACTGGGTAGCCTTGCCGGCAGGACTGGCTCCGCTGGGGCAGACGTGGGTGATCGTGGCCTGCGGAATCCTCTTCGTCATGGAGTTCTTCGCCGATAAAGTTCCTGTCTTTGACATGATCTGGAACAGCCTGCACACGCTGGTGCGAGTGCCGGTTGCAGGACTGATCGCCTGGCAGGCGACCTCGCATCTCTCGCCGGGGATGCAGATTCTGGGAACCCTGCTCGGAGCCGGAATCGCTCTCGTGACACACGCCTCGAAGACCGCCGTTCGAGCAGCGGTAACGCCTGCTCCCGAGCCGGTGTCGAACATCGCGCTGAGCACCAGCGAGGACGTCGTCGCCGTGGGGCTGACCTGGTTCGCGGTGCATCACGCCATCGTCGCTGCAGCCGTGGCGGTGGCGCTGCTGGTGGCGACGATTCTGGTAGCCAGAGCGCTGCTGCGGGCCATCCGCAGGCCTTTGCGGAGCCTGTTAGGGCTGGAATTTGGCAGGAATCCCGAGAAACCGCCCGCGCCGAGCGGCGGCAATTGATTCGGTAAATTTCACAATTTACTGACACGCGAGCAATTCCACTGCCTCTTTGGATATGCTGGATATACATGAGTCTTAAAGCAAAGATTGAAGCTGTCATCTACGCCTCGGAAGAGCCGGTCACTCTGGCCCAGCTCACCGGACTGCTGAGCGTGGAAGCTCAGGCGGAACTTGACAGGAACGTACGCGAACAGCAGGCGCTGGCTGCTCCGGAGTCAGAGAACGAGAGCAACGCCGGCGCTGAGGAAAACGATGCAGCCGTCGCGGTTGCTGAAGAACCGGCAGCAGATGCGGCTGCTGAAGATACAGATAAGTCCAGGGCGGACAGGGAAGCCGCGCGCCGGTTGCGAGAGTATTTCCGCTCGATTCTCGATGAGCTTGTAGCGGACTACGCTACCGGCGACCGCGGACTGGAGATTCGCGAGGTTGCCAGCGGCTACCGGCTGGCGACGAAGCCGGAGTACCACGACGCTGTGCGCGGCTTTATTAAATCGCTCAAGCCTCCCTTGAAACTTTCCCTGCAAGCCCTTGAAACTTTGGCTGTTATCGCATACAAGCAGCCTGTAACCGTGCCTGAGATATCCGAGATTCGCGGCGTCGATTCGAGCGGCGTGCTCGGCTCCCTGATGACCCGCAAGCTGGTGACGACGGCAGGCCGGAAGCAGGTGATTGGCCGCCCCATCCTTTATAAGACCACCAAAGACTTTCTGCTGCGCTTCGGTCTCAAGGACATCAGTGAACTGCCCTCGATG
>WQYS01000113.1 GCA_009781125.1 Acidobacteriaceae bacterium
AAGGTGTTCGATTACGCCCAGAACACCGATGGCACGCTACTGCCAATTATGACCCTGCCAAAGCAGCAGTTCTCGAAGACCTTCCAAACCGGCACGGTGGTCAAGCTGAACCGCGTTACCTTCGACGCGGACTACTATCACGTCCACTTCGAGAACAGTTACTCCTCGACGTCTGATCCGGACACGAACGAGCCGGTGTACCACCTGCAGCCGAGCTCTGTTTCGCAGGGGTTTGAGGCGGAGAGCAACATCAACTTCAGCCATGGGTTCAGCGCCTATGTGAATGGCTCGGTCGGCAAGGCAACCTACGTTGGCACCCAGGATTGGGTGCAGAACACTCCGCACGATACCGAGGCCTTCGGCGTCACCTACCAGGGCAGGGGTCTCGACCTTGGCTTCTTCGATAAGCGCGTGGGCACACTTTACGTCGACAACGGCGCTTACCACAACCAGGCCACCATCGATCCCTTCAACACTGCCAACATGTACCTTAACTACACGGTGCGCACCGGCGGGCGTTTTGATCAGACGAAGATCCGGCTGAGCTTCAACAATCTGTTCGACTCGCACAGCATTACCAGCGTCACTCCTACTGGCACGGCCGTAGCCAACGGCAACAGCTTCGTCACACCAGTCAGCGGCAGCGACAATATAAGCGTTCTGTCAGGCCGCAGCGTCATGCTGTCGGTGCAGTTCGGACTCTCACCAAAGCGGTAACCATGCATAATCCCTGAGAGGATATCCAATCTATCAGGGCCAACGAGATTCTCCCTCAATCCATATCCCTGTTGCGGCGCTTGCCCAGGCCGCAACAGGGATAAGTTTTTCTTATTGTGAGAATTTCTCGCTGTGCCCGGAACGGTACGGCGGAAAAGAACCTTACTTCAGGCCCAGCGCATGACGTGTCTCTGCCCGCGCCGCTGCCAGTTCCTGCTGAAAGCGCGGCTCCTGCATCAGGCTGCCAAACATGGCGTAGGCGATTCTGCGGCTGGCCTCAAGATCGCTGGGTGAGTGAACTCCGCACACCAGGCGGTTGTGCGCGTAGCCGTCGGCGCGCTGCAGAATCTCCGCCTTCTTCTCCGGCACCATTTCGATCAAGGTGAAGGCAAGAAGATATCCCGAAAGCGAGTGGCCGCTGGGATAGGAATCGTGCTTTTCGGTCACCTTGCACACGGGATGAATCGCCGCATCGATCTGGTAAGGCCGCGGACGCGCATAGAGCTTCTTCAACTCGTCGCTTACGATTGGCTCTTCGCCATGCACATGCTTTGAGAAAGCAGCGGTCAGCGGCAACGCCTGCGCGTTGAACTTTTCGCCCAGCACCGAACTATAGATGAAGATATCCTGCTCGGCTTCATCAGCCCGCGCCGCATCTATCTGCTTCTGCGTGCGCTTCGCCTGAATGCGGTGAAGCTCCGCCAGCTCTGCCTTTGCGGTGTCCGAGCCCGCCGCAGGTGGAGCAGGAATGATCGCCGCCAGAGGCAGACGGTCGGCATGGATGAAGTAAGGTTCGTGCTGCGCCTTCGGCTGCTGCCCCGATACAGAGACACACGCGATACACAAACACCCAAAAACTCCGGAGATAACAGGTAGTCTTTTCATGGCTTTTTAGGTTAGCGTCTTATTGTCAACATTCATTCAAATGACAGTGAAGGAACCGTTATAAACTAACCTTCGGTAAGCCCACTTTGCGATACACTGGTAACTCAACCCCTGAAGAGAGATGAATGTGCCTGTTGCGCTGATGATCTTTTCGCCCCTGCGGACGGCACTGCTCGGAATTGCCGCCATTCCATTTATCTATTACGCGATAGCTCTCTTTAGCTGTCTGCGATTTTTCCTGTCGGCCAGGCTGAAGCCGGATGCGCCGGACGAGTTCCTGCCCCCGATCAGCAATCTGAAGCCGGTGCGCGGGCTGGACCCGTATGCCTACGAAAACTTTGCCAGCTTCTGCCGGCAGGATTATCCGAACTACGAGATTCTCTTCTGCATCGGCGATACGGACGATCCTGCGTATCCCGTCCTGCAGCAGTTGATTGCAGATTTTCCCGAGACGAAGATTCGTATCATCGTCGGATCGGGCCGCGTGGCCACCAACGATAAGGTTGCCAAGCTGGAGCGGATGGTCCAGGAAGCCGCCTATGAGCACCTCGTCATCAGCGATAGCGACGTGCGTGTCGAGCCGACCTATCTGCGGCGGCTCATTGCGCCTATGGCCGATACAAAGACAGGCGCGGTCACATGCTTCTATGTCCCCTGCGAGGACGGGGAAGAAGGAAACTGGGTACAGCGGTTGCAGGATGTGGGAATGCTCTCGGATTTTTATCCGGGCATCCTGGTTGCATGGCAGCTTGATGGCGTGAAGTTCGCGCTCGGCCCGACGATCTGCACCACACGTACCCATCTTCAGGAGTTCGGCGGCTACGCCTCCATCGAGAACAAGCCCGCGGACGATCTTCTGATCGGGCGCCTGATCGCCGAGCAGGGCCGCGAGGTCGTTCTGCTGCCGTACGCTATCGAGACGGTGCCTGATTATCAGTCGTTGCGGGAACTATTCTTCAAACGCCTGCGCTGGATCACGGTGATGCGCCACATGCGTCCGTGGGGACACGTGGGCCTGATCTTTACGCTGGGTCTTCCCTGGGCTTTGCTGGCAGTCGCCCTTGTGCCGACCGTCGCCGTGGCAGCCGTTTATCTTGGCGGATATTTTCTCGTCCGATGCATTCTGACGCTGCTGGTTGGCAACGCCGGACTCAAACAGCGAGGCGTGTGGCAGAAGCTGATTTTCATTCCTCTGTGGGACGCCATGGCCAGCCTCATCTGGCTGGTGAGCTTCACGCGAAGAACCATCCGCTGGCGCGGCTACGACTACTTCATCGTGAACGGCGAACTGGTCCCCGCCACACCAAAATAGAGACCAATTGGGTGCCCCACTCATGACGGTTTTATCGTCATGGGTGGGATATGTGCCACAAACGTTGAACCCCACCCATGCCGCGATAAAACTGCGGCATGAATGGGGCACCCAAATTTCAGGCTATTCTCGGTTACTTGCGGGTCAGCAGCTCCTGCGCGTCGCTGACGGTGCGGCGCTGGTTGCGTGGCTCGCGCCAGTTGACCTGCGGGACGAACATGGCCGGGTCGATGCGGTCGCGGTAACGCAGCGCGATGCCGATCAGCGAATCGACCAGCGAATCGGAGAGCAGATGCGGCTCCAGGCCGAGGTCTTCCAGCTTGGAGTGCTTCGCGTTGTAGTAGTGCGATTCGGATTCAACGCGCGGATCGGGCAGGTGGTCGATCTCCACGGGAAGGTCCATCACACCTGCTACCTTCTTAATCATCTGCGCCAGCTCCAGCACTGAGAACTGCTCGGTGAACTGATTGAAGACGCGGAACTCGCCACGATTGGCCGGATTCAGGCAGACCAGTTCGATACAACGAACTGTGTCGCGGATATCGAGGAATCCTCTGGTCTGGCCGCCCTTTCCATAGACCGTCAGCGGCATGCCGACGGCGGCCTGGGCGCAGAAGCGGTTCAGCACCGTGCCGAAGACCTCGTCGTAGTCGAAACGGTTGACCAGCGCCTCATCCATCCCGGTTTCGTCGGTGAGGGTTCCGTAGACGACGCCCTGATTGAGATCGGTGGCGCGCACGCCCCAGATCTTGCAGGCGAAGGTGATGTTGTGGCTGTCGTGGACCTTGGACAGGTGATAGAACGAGCCGGGCTGCTTGGGGAACGGAAGCGTATCCTTGCGGCCGTTGTGCTCGATGGTGATGAATCCCTCTTCGATGTCGATGTTGGGCGTGCCGTACTCGCCCATCGTTCCCAGCTTGACCAGATGGCAATCGGGCGCAAGCTCGCGGATGGCGAACAGCAGATTCAGCGTGCCCACGACGTTATTCACCTGCGTAGACACGGCGTGTTTGCGGTCGATCATCGAGTACGGAGCCGAACGCTGCTCGGCGAAGTGCACCACCGCATCAGGCTTGAACTCGCTCATCATGGTGGCGAGGAAGTCGTAGTCGGTAATGTCGCCAACGAACAGCTCGATGCGGCGTCCGGTCAGCTCCTGCCAGACCTTGAGGCGCTCGGAGAGCGGCTTGATGGGGGTAAGCGTCTGGACTCCGAGTTCGTAGTCCCACTGACGGCGCACGTAGTTGTCAACGATGGCAACCGAGTGGCCTTTGCTCGATAGATAAAGAGCGGTGGCCCAGCCACAGTAACCATCTCCGCCCAGAACGGCAATCTTCATACTGTCTCCCAAACGTAACCTTGTGTATCGACGTCTCTCGACAACACCAGGACTCAATTGATAAGGACTCTCCTATTGTAAAAGAACATTCGGCGCTTCTTTATGGCAAAGGATGATTTGTTATCAAAACTTTGCCTCCGCTTGCGCTCACGGGAATCAGTTGCTCCCTGCCCACAAGCGACGCCAGATGATCGACTTGCTCATTCCTGGCAACGACATAGCACCTGCCGGGCCTTTGCCATAGCTGTTGAAATTGAGCGCTATCGATAAAAGGGTTGGCCGAGGCCGGCGCATAAGAGCCATAAACCATGTTGTGGAACCTGCCGTCGAGCAGCAGCCCGTCGCGGTCCGCGTAGAAAAAGACCGACGAGAACCAGAAGTAGTGGTGATCGATAATCAACTCGCCCGGCGGTGACTGCTTGAGCGCCTTCACCAGAGGCCGCGACGAGAGAAACGGATCGAACGTGACCATGGCCAGCCGGGCGGCATGGAAGAAGACAACCATCATGACGGCAATGCCGATGTATGTGCTCTTGCGCGCAGTGCGCAGCGTGCTGACGACGCCGATGAGGAACGCTGCTGCAGCCAGCGCCAGCGGCAGGCGCAGGTAGGCGAACGACTCCAGCGTAAGGTCTTCCATGTGTCCCAGGGAGAGCTTATACGCTCCCGGGTTAGAGCTCAGCGCCTGCGAGATGTCTCCCGGCGTGGGGACGTGGCGCACGTACACCAGAATGGCGATGGCCGCCGCCGCCGCGACGGCGCAGATCACAGTTACGGCGCGGGTTCCAGCACGCACGGTTCTGCCTTCAAGCTCCATGGCCGAGCCGATCAGCAGCGCCAGCGCAGGATAGATCGGCATCGAGTAGTACTCCTGCGTGGTGGAGAAGGTGAAGAACACCATCACGAAGCCGATCCAGCAGAGGGCCAGCAGACGGACGCGCCCGGCCCTATCCACAGGCCGGTACGACAGTTTGAAGGCCGCCGGCAGATAGGCGCTCCACGGAAACAGCCAGATCAGGTTGAAGAGCCAGAAAAGATAGCGCGGCACGGTGTCGTAGTCGCGCGGGTAGCGAAGGTTCAGAAAACGCAGCAACTGCTCGTTGATGAAGAAGAACCACCAGAAGCCGTGATACTGGCCAGGAATGCTCTGCATGGCGAAGCTGAAGTAAGGCGGATTTCTGAGAGTCGCCAGAACATGCCAGGGCACGGCGATCACGAGCGCGATTAGAAGCCCGGTGAAGGGCCGAAGACGCTTCCAGGTGCGCGCGGCAAAGAGCTGCCGTGTAATCAGCAGGTAGAGAAAGGCTGTCCCAATCGGAAATACGACGCCGATCAGGCTCTTCAGCAGCAGGCCCGCGCCCAGGCACGCGGCCATCACTGCGGCCCATGCTCCTGGGTGCTGCTCCTCCTCGTCGAGCGCGCGCAGCATCGCCCACAGAGCCAGCGTGATGCTGAGCGTCTGCATCGCGTCCGGAATCAGGATGCGGGTGAAGAGAAAGAGTCCGATGCAGGTGGACATGCAAAGTCCCGCATAGAGCGCGGCTCTTCTGCCGAAGGCCCAGAGGCCGAAGCCCGCTGTGGCCAGGCAGAGAAAGATCGCCGACAGCGCTACGGGAATGCGGGCGGCCCAGTCATGCACACCGAAGATCATGTACGAGACGGCAATCGTCCAGTAGAAGAGCGGAGGCTTCTCCAGGAACGGAACGCCGTCCAGGCGAGCGGTCACCCAGTCGCCGGAGCTCAGCATGTTGTGCGCGATCTTCGCCTGCACCGCGTCCACGTCGTCCATCAGCGACGGCGGCGAGATGATGCAGCCCAGATAGACGGCGGCGGCAAAGAGCAGGACAACAACAAAGACGCGGACAAAGACGCGGCGGCGACTCATCGTCCGACCAGAAGCGCTTCCTTGCTCAACTGACTGACCGGTGCTGACTGTACATTCCATTGCTTCATCCAGAGAAATAAAGTCATGAGCCCCCAGAGGTGATAGCCAACATTGACGCTCCGGCTCATGTGCAGCTTTGTGAGTCTGTCGATCTCGCCGAAGTCGAACAAGCCGCCGTGCGCGGCCCGCGCCCATTCCAGCGTCTCCGTCAGCAGCGCGCGCAGCGGCCCGCGAAACCACTCGTGCGCCGGAATGTCGAAGCCGACCTTCTTGCGCTGCGTGATGGGAGCCTTCAGCCTCGGCTTCATCAGCTCCTTGAGGACGCGCTTCTGATAATCGCCGCGAATCTTCAGCTCAGACGGGACGCTGGCGGCGAACTCAAGGATGCGGTGGTCGAGAAACGGCGGGCGAACCTCCACGGAGTGAGCCATGCTGATGCGGTCCGACTTCACCAGAATATCGTCAGCCAGATAATACTGCTGATCGAACTCCAGGTATGGCGCGATCCCGTCGCCGGGAAGCGTGGCTCGCAATGCGGAGAGAATGTCCAGCAGCGAACCCGGCAGCGGCGTCTTCACCAAAGACTTCTTTTCATCTTCGGAGAAGGTTCCGTTCCAGTAGACGTGGGCGCGCTCGGCGGGCAGAAGGCTGCCTTCGAGCATTCGCTTGATCTTGTATTCCAGGCTGATCTTTTCGTTGGAGGCGGGCCATGCGCTCATGGCGCGCAGCGCCAGCCGGATCATCCCGGCGGGCAGACGCCGCAGACGCGCCGCGATGAGGTTGGCGCGATAGGTAAGATAGCCGCCAAAGATTTCGTCGGCCCCCTCGCCGCTTAGTACGACCGTGCAGTGCTGCTTGCAAAGCCGGGAGAGAAACCACACCGGCAGCGCGCCCGAGTCGGCGCTGGGCTCGTCGGAGTAATAGGCCAGCTCGCGTATGGCGCTCTCAAGGTCCTGCTCCGGATTCAGATCGAGCTGCTCGTGCTCGGTGCCGTACTGCCGCACCACCTCGCCGATGTAGCTGGA
>WQYS01000114.1 GCA_009781125.1 Acidobacteriaceae bacterium
ATCGAGAAGATCGAGCGCATTCTGGCCGACCCGAAGATTCTCGATACGAACGTGCGCGCTACGGCAGGCGTCAATCGTCTCGAAGGATGGGGTCAGTCGGAGGCTCCGCGCGGCACGCTCCATCACCACTACAAGGTGGATAAGGATGGCGGCATGACGTGGGCGGACCTGGTGATTGCCACCGGCCAGAACAACCACGCCATGAACCGTGGCGTGGAGCAGGCGGCCAAGGCATACATCAAGAAGGGCAAGTTCACCGAGGGTATTCTCAACCGGATTGAGGCCGTAGTCAGGACCTTCGATCCGTGCCTGAGCTGCTCGACCCATGCCTTTGGACAGATGCCTCTGGCGGTTACGCTCCTCTCTGCGGAGGGCGAGGTGCTCGACGAGGCCATCCGCTCAAGCCGTCGCTAACACGCTTTACCATTGAAGAGAGTACCGTTTCTAGGTAGGCCAGGCCTTTAGGCCTGGCTTCTCTTTAGTTGCCACATGACCGGGCTTTAGGTCGCCGCGGCGACTATGCATTTGAGGCTGCACAAATGCATACCCCAGGGGCTAAAGCCCAATTCGTTGCGAAGTGGAGAGAGCGTCAAGCCTAAAGGCTTGACCTACCTAGAAGCGTAAAAAAATAAAGGCTAACTATCGTTGTTTTTTCCGGATAATAATTGTGGGAGGAGAAATAAGTGAACGAAACATTGAGATGCATTAAGGAGCGCTACTCCTGCCGTAATTTCAGTGAGCAGCAGCCCACTGAAGAGCAGTTAGCGTCCATCGCTCAGGCGGCCATACAGGCCCCCAGCGGAATGAACCGCCAGTTCTGGCACGTAGTTGTTGTGACGAACAAGGAAATTATCGCCGAGCTGGAGCAGGAAGGACTTAGCGTGCTCCGCAATCTTAGTCCATCCGGATACGAGCGCATTCAGTCCAGAGGCGGAAAGCTTTTTTATAACGCTCCGTGCCTGGTATTTTTTGCCATAAAAGCCGCCCAGCCCGCCGGAGCCGAACTGGTCGACTTAGGAATCATCGCGCAGAATACGGTTTTAGCAGCCACGTCGTTAGGCATGGCAAGCTGTCATTGCGGCTTTGCAACGATGGCTTTCGCCGGAGGCAAGAAGGAATACTTCAAAAAGAAACTCCAATTTCCTGACGGCTATGAATGTGGATTGGCGGCCTTACTCGGATTTGCTAATTCTGCTGGCACGCCGCATGAGCCGGATCAATCGAAGATTACGTTTATTAACTAACATGACTGTGCAACAGCGCACGAGATTCAATATGTGCCCCTCAAGGTGCTTCGCTGTAAGAGCACCGAAGGTGCGTTTTATACCAGTCCAGGGCGAAGCCCTGGGTAGTGATACCCAAATGAGTGAGAAAGGGCTGAAGGCCCGCACTATACCTGGCTCCAATGGAACGGGCTTACAGCCCTTTAACCGATTTAGTGACGCCTATACCCAGGGCTTCGCCCTGGGCTGGTATAGAACGCGCCTTTGGCGCTCCTGTGATCTATGACCTCAACTTCTACACGCTGCCTGATTCTTGCCTGCGGCAACACGCTTCGTCAGGATGACGGAGTTGGTCCGTGGCTCGCCGAGTGGGCGCGCGAGCGCTTCCGCGACCGCGCTGATGTAAGCGTGATTGCCCGTCAGCAATGGACGCCGGATCTGGCCGAGGATATAGCTGGGGCCGAGTCGGTTGTCTTCCTCGACTGCTCGATGGAGGCAGCGGCGGGCGCGATTCAGCTGGTTCCAGTCGAAGCGGCCTCAGCAGATTCAACCTTCGGCACGCATCATTCCGGAGCGCCGGAGCTGCTGGCAATGGGGAAGGAACTCTTCCACTCACAGCCGCGCAGCGCGTTATTACTAACAGTAGGAGCAGGCTCGATAGAATTCGGCGAGCACTTCAGCGAACCGGTGACGGCGGCTCTTACCGAAGCCTCGTCGCTGCTGGAGAAGACGGTTCTGCAACTCTTGTGCGGCGAGTAATTCCATCAAGGTATAATTGCGGCACAGGATAACTGAATACAGTTACAGAAAAGGAACCTTCTACCTATGCGACGAGTCCTAGCGGTTCTCTTAATCTGCGTAATAGCCGTATCTACAACTTCTGCTCAACAATCGCCTGCTACAGCGAATACTCAACCAGAGCCTGCTCAACAAACACCTCTTCCAGCGAAGGCGAGTGAGTTAAGGACGCAGATCGCAGCGCTTCAGCCGCTAACTCAGATCACTGTGTTTCCAGCGCGAGGCTCAAAGAAGTATGGCATATTCGTTTCCAGCGATCAGACCACCTTTACATTTCATGATATTGACCAGAAATCCGACGTAACTTACCTGTACACGGATGTAGTTAAGGTGGCGGAAGGATACGAGGGATACAAGCCTAAACAATCTCATCATTACGGAAGGATCGTCGCAATCACGGCAATCGCCGTAGTTGCATTTGCTGCCTTTGTTGGTGTTGTCATTGCGACTCATCAGCAGCAAGGTGGCCCGGCAAAGTTGTAACCAGAGATGGATAGGAACCGGTTCAAACCTCATCCATGCACGATAAGCTGCACATGGATGAGGTTCCCGGTCAGTGTAGAGGGCTACTTTATCGCGAGGCTGTAGGAGCTGAGCGTCTTAATGTAGTTTCCGCGGTCATATGGTGAGGTATCCGGTAAGGCGCGGCGGCTGAGGCTGCCGCGTGTCGTAGCCAACGATGCCACCTCGTGCTTCTCCAGCCAGAGAACCAGATCGGCCATAACGCGCCCGATGTGCTCGATTCCGTGCAGGTGCAGCGCCGACGTCATCATGGCCACGTTAGCTCCGGCCATGATGCTCTTCAGCACGTCTTCTGCGGTATGCACGCCGCCGGTGATAGCGAAGTCGGTCTTCACCTGGCCGAAGAGAATCGCCGTCCAGTGCAGGCGCGTCAGCAGCTCCGCCGACGAGGAGAAGCGCAGCGTGGGACGAACCTCCAGAGTTTCGATATCGAAGTCCGGCTCGTAGAAGCGGTTGAAGAGCACGATGCCGCGCGCGCCCGCGTCGGCCAGGCACGAAGCCATAAACGGCAGGCTGGTGAAGGTGGGCGACAGCTTCACAGCCACGGGAATCCTGACGGACTTCGTGACCTGCTCGACCAGCTTGATGATCTGCAGTTCCAAGTCTGCGGAGGTGTGGCTGCGATTGGTGGCCAGGGCAAAGGTGTTCAGCTCCAGCGCGTCGGCGCCTGCCTGCTCGATCTCTTTGGCGTAACGGATCCAGCCGCCCGGAGTGATTCCGTTCATACTACCCAGGACCGGAATTTTGACGGCGTCCTTAGCGCGGCGCAGGTGCTGCAGATAAACCTCTTCGGTCATGCGGTAGTTGCCAGAGTCGGGCAGGTAGTCGAGCGATTCGGCAAACGAGTTGGTCCCGCGTTCGAGGTCAGCGTCCAGAGCCTGCGATTCCAGAATCAGTTGTTCTTCAAAGAGCGATGGCAGCACTACGGCCGCCGCGCCGGCCTCTTCCATGCGGTGAAGGTTGTCCACAGACTCGGAGAGCGGCGTGGACGAGACCACGATGGGGCCCTTCAGTTTCAAGCCAAGGTATTCGGTCGAAAAGTCGATCATAGTCTTTTGTAATTAGCCTTTCGGGTTCCAGAGACTATCTTAACCCATTTCCCATCAATGCGATGTAAATACGCGGCGCTGAGTGTCCCTATCCGGGAAGCCTACGGCTTGGCCTGCGGTTTTTTGCTCTTGTCCTCATCTGGAGTGATGTCCTGGCCGTTATAGATAATGCGCGAGGTGGCGTGGAACTGTTTGTAGTCCGTGTACTTCACCACGTTGCGCATATGGACCTCCTGGGTCATATAACCCTCGCCGCCCGGAAAATGCAGAACTCCTTCGGCCTTGGTGTAGGTGGGGAACCAGTACTTGCCGTCGATCTGTTCGTAGTAGGTGGTGAAGGGCGGCTGAAGGTCTGCGTGTCCCGGGCGCGTATCCTGGGGCACGGTCTGGCCGTTGATGAGAACGATCTGGAAGTCCTGCCGGTCGATCCAGACGCGCCCCTGAAAGTAGTGCTTGCCCTTTTCCATCGTCTTCGGGGCGGCGTCGAGGACGTAGGTGTCGAGATCGTCCACATGCTGGCGGCCCACGTACTTCACCTCGTAGAGAGGCAGGTCCTCGGTGGTGAGAATGAACGGCAGCCGGTGCTGAATCTCGTCGAAGTCGGTCTGCGTCATCTGCACCCGCTCCAGGGTATTCTGCGGAGCGAAGACGACGTGCTCGGTGCGCTTGTCGTCCTTGTCGAAGACGATGTCGGTGACTTGCAGGTATTCGCCGTCCGGCTTGTTGGTGTCGTCGGAGATGGTGTTGACCTTCACGGTCTGTCGGAAGGTGTAGGTGTCGCGGGCTTGCTTGAACTGCGATTCTCTCTCGCCCATCTTCTGGACCATCTGCTCGACGGTGATGCCGGAGGGAGGCGCAGGGTCAAGCGGGCCGAAACCGGCAGGCTCCTGCGCCGTTAGAGGCAGCACGGTCAGCGGCAGAGACGACAGCGCAAGCAGGCAAGCAGCGCGCACCACGGTAAAGAGTTTCATCGCAGGCCCCCGGTTCGCGAAGGCCGCAAAGCAGACCTTCTATCTACAATATATAGACGCAAATCCGTGAAGAATGGGCGCATGGCGTGGCGCAGGCGTAGGCTTATGGAGAGAAAGATGAAATCTTCCGTTCGCAGGAATTTAGATGAGCAGCAGCTCTTTGAATACGCCGTGGGCGCGCTGGCGCGAAAGATGCGCAGCGTGCACGAGTTGAAAAATCTGATGCGCGCGAGAGTCGAGCCGGGCGAGGCAGGCGAGCAGAGGATCGATAGCGTCGTCAAACGTCTGAAGGAGCTGCGCTATCTCAGTGACACCAGGTTTGCCGCCGACTACACGCGCCTTCGCCGCGAGAACGAGAAGTACGGACAGAGGCGCGTCCAGCAGGATCTGTTGCGCAAGGGAGTCGCCAAGGATCTGGTAGCTGCCGCGATCGGCAAGGCTTACGAAGAGACCGACGAGGCCGCTCTGGCCCGCGAATACATTGCCCGCAAGCGCATTTCGCGGCCCAGCGGAGACGATGCCAGCAAGCAGGCTGCGCGCATCATGGGGCGTCTGCTGCGCGCAGGCTTTGCTCCGGGAACCATCTATAAGGTGCTGCGCGAGTGGGATGTCGAGGTCGAGGAGATAGAGGTGGACGAAGCAATGGACGCAGACGAAACGCAGTGATCTGTTCATGGTCCTCCGGTCTAACGAATTACCATGGAAGCAGAACGGTTCTATTTTCTATATTCGGAATGATTAAATGAGTTTGACTGCGGCTCCAAAATCGGATGTGGCTCCTCATGCGCGGCACAGGTGGCTGTTATGGCTGGGCGTCCCGGCAGTTGTGCTCCTCACCGGCGCGCTTGCAGGTGCGCGATGGCTGTCTACTCATGCAGAACCGTTGGTACGCGCGCGGCTTGTGGAGGCGCTCTCGGACCGCTTCAACAGCCGCGTCGAAATCTCTTCGATTCAGGTATCCGTGGTGAAGGGCCTGCTGATTACTGGCCGTGGCATCAAGATATTCGGCAAGGATGCGGACCCGTCTCAGGCTGGCGTCGAGCCGCTGCTGTCGATTGACTCTCTCCGCTTTCACACCACGTTTCACAGCCTCTTCCATTCGCCTCTGCGTGTCGAGTCGATTCATCTCGAAGGCGTAGTGTTGAACGTTCCGCCGAAAGAGCAGCGCGCATCCAGAGTTCCATCCGCGGATCATTCCCCGGCGAAGAGCGGGAGGATAGCGACCACCATCGGCCAGATCGTTCTCGACGATACGAAGCTCATCATCCACACGCTGAAGCCGGGCAAGCTGCCGCTCGTGTTTGCGATCTCGCGCGTGGTGCTGAGTCCATCCGGCTCCAACCGGCAGATGCGCTTCGAGGCGACGCTTACGAACCCCAAGCCGGTGGGCAACATTTTCACCAGCGGACGGTTCGGGCCGTTCGATGCGCAGAGCCCGCGCGACACTCCCATTGAGGGCGAGTATTCCTTTCGCAACGCAGACCTCAGCACCATTAAAGGCATCGGCGGCATTCTGTCGTCGAACGGGAGGTACAGCGGGACGCTCGGCTCCATCGCTGTCGATGGCGCAACCGATACGCCCGACTTCCGCCTCAGCGGCGGACGCGGCCTTCCGCTGCACACGGACTTTCACGCCATCGTGGACGGAACTACGGGAGACACCTATCTTCAACCGGTGAAAGCAAAGCTGCTCAATTCGACCATTGTCACCCAGGGTTACGTCGTCCGCGAGATGCTGACGCCAACGCAGCAAGGGCGCCGCATCAAGCTGGACGTGACCGTCGCCAACGGACGCATCGAAGACTTTCTTAAGCTGGGACAGAGGAGCGGCGCTCCATTCATAACCGGCAGCCTCGATCTGAAGACGAAGTTTGATCTCTCGCCGGGCAGCGGAGAGATGTGGAAGCGCCTGCAACTGATCTCCAGCTTCCGCATCTCATCGGCCCATTTCACGAACGGCAAGATACAAGACAAACTGGACAGCCTCAGCCAGCGCACTCAGGGAAAGATGCGCGAGGCCAGGGACTCGACGCCCGGCAATGTCTTTTCCGTTCTGGATGGAGACTTCGTGCTCCGCGATGGCGTGATGAATTTTTCCCGGTTGCAATTCCAGGTTCCGGGGACACAGGTGGATCTTGTTGGAGCCTACACGTTTGACGGTAGCCGCATGGACTTTCACGGTAAGGCGCGCATGGATGCCAGGCTTTCGCAGATGGTCACGGGCTGGAAGTCGGTCCTGCTGAAGCCGGCGGATCCGTTCTTCGCCAAAGACGATGCGGGAACCGAAGTCCCTGTCAGGATTGCAGGGACCAAATCAGAACCGCAGTTCGCGCTGGATTTTGGCCACAAGAGTTCGGAGAAGTAGAGTAAGCCATTTCCTTGTCATTCCGTAGCGAAGCGGAGGAATCTGCTTTTTGCACGAGGCAGGGTGATCGTGCAAAGGAAAGTAGGTTCCTCGTTGCGCTCGGAATGACAAGGGATATTACGCCTTCCGTTCCGCCACGTTGAACGCAAGGCCGTCCCTGGCTTTGTCGACGATGACGTGATCGCCGTGCA
>WQYS01000115.1 GCA_009781125.1 Acidobacteriaceae bacterium
AGTCTCCGTCCGCAGCACAGCAGTTACTGGATATTCTTCAGCAGGCTTCTCCGCGGCACGCATCCTCGTAACCCCCTGAGGTAACCCCGAACAGAGCATATTCCCCGGGACCGGCTTGGGATTCTTCCTGAACCGGCTCCGGGGACTTTTTTACATTTCTAAAGTCTCATGACGGCCTTGACAGAATCGACTCGTTTTTGAATTAAAATAGAAAGACGCTTCCCGTACATCTTTTCAGGTATAGGCTGGTTGTGTGTCTGTTATTCGCTGCTGATGTTTAGGAGATCAAAGTGCCACTGAGTGAGGCGGTCGTTAAAGCCATCGAATCTGATACGGGTAAAACAATTCGAGAAATTCAGGAACAGTCTTTGAGTGACCGCAGAAGGGAAGTTGAAGCAAATCACGGCGGGCATAAAATGGTTTTTCCTGTCAAGTTCCCATTCATCGGGCGTGGCAATGTGCTGCGTCACAGGGTCTTGTCGCATGAAGAAGTTGATAAACGATTCAATAAGGCATTGAAAAATTTAGATCGCGCTCTCAAGGGGTTATGATGCATGATTTGCAGGAACTTTTCCAGTTTTACAGGGAAAAGGTAAAAGTTCTATATTCTTATTGCCAAGAATACAATGAGCTTCCCCAAGAGACGTTGTTTGAAATAAATGCTGCCTGGGATCATATTGGCAGGCATTTTGACTGTACAAACCCTCAGAAATTGGAACACGTCGTTGAGAAGGCCCAGTCTCATCTGAAGCGTTCATGCTTGGATCTTTTTAAGCTCGCGCTTAAAAATGCTGTGGACCAGTATCGTGATATAAACAAAACCGATCTTTCTCTTATCGATAACGGGAATGGCGCCTTTAAGAGAGAGCTTGTGGCTCTTCTAAAAGGAATTCGCGAGAAATCAGAAATAGCGCGCAAGGAGGAAGGAAGAAACTTCGACCATGCCTATGACGTATGGTGGGAAATGTATTTAGACTGTAGAAAATTGGAAAAGAGCTATTACTACAGCGATAAAGTTAAATGGGCAAAGAAAAAGGCAGTAACACAGTTTTTGTGGACAATTACTGCCAGCTTCGTTGCCGGTATACTTTCTACACTGGCCGTTCAAAACTGGAATAACATACTCCAGTCGGTTAAAAGTCTCTTGTTCAGCGTCACTATGCACTAGAGCGGAACCACTTACCGTACTGCTCAGTTCCGACCGTTCTCTGTTCAAGCGGCTACCAGGTAAAGATAAGACTTCCTTTCTATGCCCGACGCCGGTAGCGGATGGCGAACTCGTAGTTCGGGTTGGGCGGAAAGAGTTCGGCCACCAGGCGCAGCCGCTCGGCCAGCGCTTGCGGAGCCAGCAGCGGATACTCGCGTTCGCGCAGCTCGGAGTAGTCGAAGTCCACAGCCATCGACAGCAGATAGATCGCCACCGCGTCGGCAAAGGCAGCCTCCAAGTAGCTGAGTTTGGCCTTCTCGTCCACGACTGGCTTGCTGTTCGTGCGCCCTTCCGGCACGAGGGCGGCCATGCGGCCATCCCAGGCGTCGATGCTGGTCTCACCGCGAATGTCGGCAACGGCCTGCGCCCAGACCAGATGATCGAAGCTCTCGGGCACGCCGGCCACATCGACGAAGGCGTGTCCCGCGTTGATGAAGAACTCGAAGGCCAGCGCAAAACGGTCGCTCAGCAGCCGCGCGGAGATGAAGACTCCTTCGGCATCGTCGAGCACGACGTTGCGATGACAGGTGGCCTGATCGACGAACTCCGACGTGTACTCGGTGGCAATCAGCGTAGCGTCGCTGCTGCGGCCCTCACTCATCGCCAGCGGGACGAAGTAGTACGCCTTGCGGCTGAGCGCAGCGGCGATCGCGCCAGGCACGGCCTCGACCACGTGTGCGACATCGGCGGCGGACATCTTCGCGTCGCCGTAGAGAGCGTATTGGATTCCGTTGGCGGCCTTCTGCACCGGAGTCTGCCGGGCCACCTCGGTTGCAGGCACGAGCCTGCTTTGCACACCTTCTGTCATAAGGCACTATTTTACTGAGTCCGGCCCTGCCCTTGCATGCAAGCCAAGAGGAGGACAGTGTTTTCAGTGGATATTCATGCGGAATCTGACCAGCCGTAATAGTTCGGGTGCCCCATCCGGAGTGCATCCAAACAGTAGGAGGATATCTTGCAGACTACGCATCAGGAGACAGGCGAGTGTACTTTGTTTGCGGTTCCGCTGGGGCGGCTGGGGTGGTTCGCGTCCGTGCTGATCGGCCTGGCGCTGGGCCTGATCGCCTTTGGACTGGCGACGTTTGTAGGCATTGCCAGCATACTTGTTTACAGCTCCGCGACCCATCGCGCAGGAGACTACGCGCGCAGCTATCGCTGGGGAGGACTCACAGCAGGCCTCTTCACGCTCGTTGCCGCATGGAGCTATCTGGGCGTCCTGTGGGCGCGGCGCATCTTTCGCAAAGCATAAAAAACGGGGCCAGCCTGATGACCGGCCCCGCAAGCTGAGAGGATCTGGCGTTAGAAGGTGATTCTGCCCGCGAACTGCATGATGCGGGCGTCGCGGTAGCCGCTGACCTCGCCGAAGTAGGACGAGCTTTGCGCTGTGTAGATCGAGTTCACGTTGGTGTGGTTGGTGGCGTTGTAGGCCTCGGCGCGGAAGGTGAAGTCCATCCGCTCCCATATGCGGAAGGTGCGGAAGACGCCCAGGTCAACACGTCCGAAGCCGGGGCCGTTGATGGAGCCCGGCCTGGCGTTGGCCGGGACGGTCTGGTTGTTGATGGCGTCCGGAGCGGCGAAGGCGCCTGTATAGAACCATAGCTGGCCTGCCGTGTGCATGGCCTTGTTGTGGATCTTCACGCCGGGCTGGCCTTTGTTGGGGTTGCCGATCTGGTCCAGCCGGTACGATGCATACGTGCCGCCGAAGATGCCGATTCCGGCGTTATCGGTGACAGTCCCGGTGGTGGTCTGGTTGTTGTAGACGCTGGCCCCGCTGTTGGGCAGATGGTAGCTGGTGTTGTACCAACCGCTGGAGGTGATGGTGAGCGGCATGCCCGTGTTCACCGCCCAGATTCCGGAGACCATCCATCCGCCCAGCAGGCGGCCCGCCACGCCCCTCTGGTCGTGGAACCATGGCTCCTCCCACAGACCATCGACGTTGAGGGTAAACTTGCGGTCGAGCGGCGAGCGGCCGTAGTCGTTGGCGAGGTTGTAGATGTCCATAGCCATGGTGTTGTAGTCCGACGCGGAGGGATTGTCGGTCAGGCTGCGGCCCCAGGTGAAGTTGGCGTCGATGTAGGTCTTGCCCTTGAAGTTTTTGGTGAACTTCGCCTGCAACGAGTTGTAGTTGGCGCTGAAGGCCGTTGCCATGACGTCGATGGCATCGTAGCCCTGGTAGGGCTTGATCTGGTTAAGGATCATGTCGCAGCCCGCGCTGTACCAGGCCACGGTGTTGGGAACGCCTTCGAAGGTATCGGAGCACTGGGGCTTGCCGGCATTGGCGCTGCCAGCCGGATACAGAAGTTGTCCTGGCGACACCTTGCCTACCCACGCGCCCGGCATGAGCTGGTTGATGTTGAGCCCGCCGATCAGGTGGGTACTGACGTTAGCCACGTAGCCGATGTCCACCATCGTCCTGGGCGTGATCTGGCGCTGCACGTCGAGCGAGAACTGCTGCGTGTAAGGCGTCCTGTAGTTGGAGGGCACGGCCTGGATGCGCAACGGGGTCGTCGGGTACGGAATCGCCTTGCTGGAGCCGTTGGTCGGATTGTTAAACAGTCCCTGGCCCAGGGAGAACGTCTGCACGGCAGGCGGATTGCGGATGATGTCATAGGCATACCAACTGAGCGATGGGTCGTCGTAGGCTATACCGTAGCCGCCGCGCAGCGAGGTCTTGCCGTCGCCGAAGACGTCGAAGGCAAAGCCGATGCGAGGAGCAAGGTTCAGCGTCTGGCCCGCGCCCATCTTCAGGCCGTAGGGCGAGGCCTGGTTGTTGTTGCTGGCGCCGGGCTTGCCGAAGATCATGCCGTTGATGTAGTTGAGACCGCCAGCGACATTGACAAAGTCGGCGCTCGCATTCGGCGTCGTTGACTGGCCCGCGTTGCTGAGCGACTGGTCGCACGCCGTGGTCTGCCAGGGGCCGCAGTAGGTGCCGACATTGGAGATGGTCACCGCGTTGGCCGCCGAATACATCGAGGGAAGGAAGCTGTTCAGAATGCCGTTGGTCTCCGACGGCTGTCCATAGTGGCTGAGGCGCATGCCAAGGTTCAGGGTCAGGCGCGGTGTGGCCTTCCAGTCGTCCTGGACGAAGGCCTCCCACAACATCTCCTTGAAGTGCCAGTGGGGATCGCTCGATAGCTGGGTGAAGCCTCCATTGGCGTTTCCGGTCAGGAAGTTCGCAAACGACTGCGCCGCGATCTCGCCACTGACGGCGGTGGCGCTGCCGGGGGTAATCATGGGCACGCACGGTTCGACGGCGGGATCGAGGCAGGCCCAGCTCGAATCGGCGCTGAAACTGAACGTGCCCTGGGTTCCGTTGCCTGCGTTCTCGGTCTTGTTGTAGTAGTTCAAGCTGAAGCCGCCGGTGAAGGTATGGTTGTGGAAGACCTTGGAGAGGTCGGCAAAGATCTGATTGTCCGTGCCCTCGGTCGCATAGTGGACCGAGCCGCCAAGGTCGCTCATGCCGCTGACCTTCAACATGGGTATCAGGTTAGAGGTATTGGCATACGGCATCGTGGGTGCCTGAACGTCAGGCGACTGGTCCGGGGCCATGAAGCCGATCGAGTTGCTGTTGATGGCCCCGCTCGAATACGCATACCCGGCGTTCAGCACCATCGTCGGATTGAGGGTCCATGTTACGTGCCCAAGGTGCTGAGTGCCGGGGTTGGAGACCACCGCCGGGGTCACGCCAGGGATGGCGCTGGTCTCGCCGAAGTGGCCCTGGCCAAACGTCTCGGGGAAGGTGTCGTACATCATGCGGTAGAACACGGTCAGCTTCTGCCCGAACTGCTGGTCGATGCGGACCACCGTGCCCAGATTGTCCAGCGTGTTTCTGAAGTTCGACAGAATGGTGTGCGGATCCTGGTTCTTCGAGAGGTTGAACTGTACGTCGGGCACAGGGATTCTGCTGTAAACGTCCTTCAGGTACGCCTGAGACAGGGGCGAGATGTTGCTTATCTGCGTTCCCGAGGCGGTGCAGTTGTTGTACCCCGCTCCTCCGTTGCCCGTGGGGTCGCTGGTATAGGCCGTGCAGACGTTGATCGCTCCGGTTGTCCAGGTGTTGGTGGTGTTGTCAAAGTAGCCGGACTGCGTGAAGTCGCCGCTGCGCTCGGAGGCCTGCGGTACCGTCGCCGCCACGCCCGAGGCGTAGTAGATAAACTTCTGCCAGTCCTCGGAGACAAAGAAGAAGGTCTTATTTCTGCCGTTGTACACCCTGGGCAGAACTACCGGGCCGCCAACGGTGAAGCCGAATACGTTGTAACGGTAGGGCTGTCTTTTAATGTTCAGGAAGTTGTTCGCGTAGCCGTTGGCGTCGTACACCTCGTTGCGGTTGTACTCGTACACGGAGCCGTGAATCTGGCTGGTTCCGGACTTGGTAACAACATCGACCTGCCCGGCGGCGTTGCGCCCATACTGCGCGCTGTACTGCCCGCGCAGTGTCTTGAACTCCTGAATGGCGTCGGGACTCGGGTAGTTGTACACGGTGAGGTTGGCGCCACGGTCCAGGTTGTCGGCACCGTCAATGGTCCAGTTGTTGGCGGTGTTGCGCCCGCCGTTGACGGAGAAGTTAACCTGGTTCGACGAGCCGCTGGGGTTGGACGGGCCGCGATAGACAATATCGGTCGATCCGCCGAAGGCGACACCGGGCTGCAGGTTCATCAGCATGACGTAGTTGCGCGAGCTCAGCGGCATCTTGTCCATCTGCGTGCTGTTGATAAGCCCCTGCGAGGTGGCGTCCTGAAGATTGAGCTGCGCCTCGTCGGCGGTCACGGTTACGACCTCGGTCGATCCGCCAACGGCGAGCTGCCGGTTAACGGTCAGCGCGTCCTCGACGTGCAGGACCAGCCCGGTGACGGTGTCGGTCTTGAATCCCGGAGCCGAAACCTTGATGGTGTAGGTTCCCAGCGGCAGGGACGTCGCCGTGTAGAAGCCGGTCGCGTTGGTTTGCAGGGTGCGCAGGTCCTGTCCGCGATCGGTGTTGCTGAGAACTACGGTAGCGCCGGGCACGGCGGCCCCGGTGGTGTCGGTGATGGTTCCGCTGATGCTGCCCGAGGTCGCTGACTGGGCCCAGGCCGGTTGCGTCGCGAACGTTAGAAGGAGCGCGGCTCCTACGATCAATCCAGGGATGTAAGCAGGAATACAAAATACAGACCGTCTAAATAATTTCATACGATAGGCCTCCTAAAAATTAGGAACTATGTGTAACTGCGATAGTTATAAGCACTGATAAACAGTGCCATCCGTCACGATAAATATGTTCAAAGCAAAGCAGCCTCGGCCACTTTGCGGTGAACGAGAAGATGCTCTTCGCCAACCTGAAGATTGAAAACCCCTTATAGGGGTTTGTCAAGTGAAATCAACTGCATAAAGCGATTGGATGAATTCTGTCCGCGCCAGATGCAAGCTCTTGGGCCTCGGCTTCAGTTCATCCACTTGCGGTCGTTGGGGTCGCGGCGCGTCTCTTCGGGATCGATGTAGCGGCCCTCTTTGTCGAAGTGAACCTCGCGGTTCTGCCTGCGCATGTACACCTCGAACTTGCGCGCGGCGCGGCGGCGCTTCCAGCGGTAGTAGCCGTTGCGCAGGCCGTAAAAACGCTCCGAGGCTCCGAAGCCGAAACCCCGACGTGGAGCGTAGCGCACATAAAGAAATCCGCACAGTCCGCCCGCAAGCTGCAGCAGAGCGCCGAAGCTGTTGGCGTTCTTCAGCAGCACGGCCACGGCGATCAGAATGTAGATGGCTACCAGATACTTCGCCTTGATGCGGACGAGGAACCAGAGGTAGAACTCCTGATCGCCCATGAGCATGGCGATGGCCACCAGCAGGCCGAAGATTCCCGCCCACGGACCAACGGCCACGGACGCGGGCCGCAGGCCCAGCACGCGCGTGAACGAGAGCGCCGAAGCCA
>WQYS01000116.1 GCA_009781125.1 Acidobacteriaceae bacterium
CTCGTCCTGCCACCAGCGTATGAGGCGGTCGTGCTGCTCGGGCGTGGCCTCGTTGAGCCACAGCGCATACTGCACGACGGAGTTCGCCGCCAGCCGCCCCGCATAACGGTTCGCGCTCAACAACTGGTTCACCGTCTCGAACGCAACCTCAAGCCGGCCCAGCCCGAACGGCGTGTGTGTGCGCGGATTGAGACGAAGATACATCAGCTCGTCGTCGCGCAGCGGAACCAGCGGGCCCGCGCCAATCCCATCTTTGGCCTGCGCATAGCGGGGCCGCTCCGGATCGCCGTTCCATTTGCGGTTCATCTGAATCGTCGCGCCATCGACGGCCCACAGCACGAAGGGCCGCTCCGGATCGCCGGTCGTCTCCATCTCGACCGCGCCAAAACCGCCGACCAGCAGGTCTTCGATCACCTGCTCCCACAGCACGCGAAAACTGTCGGTGGCGTTCGGCTCCTCCATCGCGCGGCGCAGAATGCCGATGCGCTCGGCGGCGTTCTCAACGTCGGCAGCGGTGTGTCCGCGGCGAACGCGAATCTGCCAGTCCATGCTGGCGATTCGATCCTTGACTACATTGATGGCCCGCCGCACCACCGGCGTCTCGGCAAACCGGCGCAGATTCGCCGCGGTTGGCTTGGGCAGAGCATTCAGTCCTGCGCGTGCTGACGGGTTGTAAGGCGTCAGAATCGACGGCAGCGCCGCCGTCTTCCTGCCCGCCGCCGCATCGAGCGCGCTGGCCTCAATACCTGCGAATTTCTGCAACATCTTCCTCATGGCTGCTGGTACCTTCATGCATCCTCCTGTCGTCCGTTAATGAAGACCAAAAGTAAAACGGCACAGCCGAAGCCATGCCGTTCCGTCATTTCGTGTGGTCTGCTGTTTTCGTTTCTCTTCTAAACTCTGAGCTCCACTCTTGCCGACGCCGCCACTCGCGCCAGATCGTTCAGAGTCACAACGCGAATCTCATGCTGCTGCATGGTCTCGACGCCGAAGCGGTATCGTTCCGTGGCTTCCTCGTCAGCTTCCGGAGCGCTTCGCGGCTGCTCCACGATGGCCGTCAGCTCAAGCTGCGCGCGCTCGACCCGCTCGACACCGCGACGCAGTTGCGGCGCTGAAAAAGCCAGTCCCTTGGCGGCCTCCACCTCGCCTTCGAGCGAGACCGCATGAAACATGCGAACCATGTTCTTTGCTTCTGAACCCTCGAAGCCGGTTCTATATCCACAATCGATCTTCATCGGATCGCCGGGATGAGTGTAGAGCGAAGCCGCAATGCGCTTGCGCATCAGCGCCCACACGCCTGCCTGCTCGAACTCCGAGCGCATGGCCGCAACCAGCGCCGCCCGGCCCGTAAGCCTGCGCTCGGTCCGCAGCTTCATAGGCTCAACATACATGCGCATGAGCTGCTCGACTCCGGCCTCCATGTTTTCAACCAGCGATGCCTGCGCCGGTGTGATCTGCAACGAATTGGAGAGCGAATCCTCCAGCAGTGGCAGCAGCGGCTTCGGCTCCGTGGCCGCCGCGCGCAGGCGCTCGGCGATCTCCGCTTCAAGAGCCTCCATCAGAGCGATGTCAGCGCTCTCGTCCAGGCAGCGGACGCGGCTCCAATCGCGCGTGAAGCGGACAATTGGACTGGCCGCAGCCGCATCAGTCGCAGCTTCGCGCAACACCACGCCGATGTTGACGAACTCGCCCTTCACCACATCGGGGACATAGCGGATGAGGTAGAACTCGCACTGCACGCGATCTGACAAGCGACCCCCGAAGAATCAATCCAACCAATCACTACATGACAAACTTCGTCGGCTCCTCGATCCTGGCGAGTGGCTGCGGCACGGCCACCTGCGCCGTCTTTCGCCATAACGGAAACGGCTCGCGCTCAGTGTCACGAAACGCGGTGATCAGATCACGCACGCGCTTGCGACGCACCAAAAGCTGCTCCATCAACCGCTCGATCAGAGCTGTGTTGCCACCATACCATACTGGCGGAACCTCTTCGGCGATGCGCCACAGCGTCTCGCCGGGCATCTCTTCCAGACGGCTCAGCCACGGCTCGAAGCTCTCCCATCCCGTCACTGCCGCATAGACCGTATTACGCGGATACACGCCCCGCAGCGGCAAATCCGGAAAATTCCACTCGCCCGCATTGAAACATAAACCATGATCGATAAAGATAGCGCGGTACTTTTTCTCGCGCGCCCTTCGCTCGAAGACCGACTGACGGCCGTTGCAGTTGGCGGCCCACTTATCGATGCACAACATTCCAGCGAACTCGTGCAGATTGCGCACCTCGGCAAGCTGCTGGCCGGGCAGAAAATCGTGAACCTGTCCAGGCATCAGTCCACCCACATGATGCGATCCAAACTGCAACCCCGGAGCGTATCTCTCTCTGCGTCCGCGGCCAAAATCGATATACATGTCGCGGCTGTTGGCGATCAGCCACTCGCTTACCTCGACGACGGCGCATGCTGGCACTCTCAATCCAACCGCCGACGCCAGGCCGGTCACGATCATCTCGTTGGCCAGCACGCGCAGGTGCTGCGGATTGTTCTGAAACTTCACCACCCACAGTTTGCCGTCAGAGCCAAGCATCAACTGGCTCTGCGTTCCTCCGCGCATTCGGCGAATCACCTGCACCGCCGCTACAGTTGCTACAATCAACAGCTCTACCTCTATAAGACTGAAGCGGCTTGTCTGCCGTCGCAGTTTTCTGACTCATCTATTGTTTCACTTTCGGACAGTCACAGTGAATTGCTTTTTCTCATCATGCGTCGAAAGCTGCGCGCGACGAGTTCGGCGCGAACTGCCTGCGCAATGGCCATTGCCATCAGGCAATCGTCATGCGCGCCGCTGGCGGCGCCGGTCCTTCCGCCCTCCATGGAGATGAAGGTTCTGCACTCCTTCAGCAACCGGCGGCTGGAGAAAAGTTGCGGCGACTCCACCAGCAGAGCTCCGATCCGGCTCACCATGCCGGGCTTGTTGCCGACCGATGTCAGCCAGCCAGCTGCACCGCCCGCTCCATATACATTTGCGTACCTCTCGGAGCTGTCAAGATAGGCCAGCACTCCAGCGCCGTGATTGTTGCGCTCTACGGCGATGATGGCTCCGTTGTACCTGCGCGCCAGGCTGGCCGCAACACGCGCCAGTTCGAGCGTGCCCAGCCGCTGCTGCAACTCGGCGCACTGAAGTCCCGTTACCAGTTCGATCACCTGAACGGCTGCGAAGTCACCATCCGCGCCGCCGCCCGCCGTGTCCACAGCGATCAGGTACTGCTTCGCCGGAAGCGCCGGATACCACACATGCAGCGCTCCGCCACGCTCCGTTGCAACAGGCTCGGAGACCTCGGCCAGACGACGCTCAATCGAGTCGCTATCAAAGCAGCACTCGCCCGAGGTCTTGAAGCAGCTCTCCGGATCTTCGGCAAACTCCTGCACGCGCAAGCCCTGATAATTTGTCTCCAGACTGCGACGAAAACCAATCTGTTGCGCGGTCAACCCATGTATCTGTATCAGTTCCTGTTCTTTTTCGGTTAGATTTGTAACCGATTCAGATACATAAATGGATTCCATCCACCAGGGGAAGAAGTGACAGGCAGTTCCGTTGGTTGCTGCATGGCCCCACTCCTCGTAGAAGCAGCCCGAGGCCCCATTGGGCGTCGATTCCATCACCAGCTCGCCGCGCGGCGAAAGCGCCGCACGCAAGCCTGCGAGCGTCTCCTGCGCCGGACCGGGCCAGCGGCTCAGTTCACTACAGTGAAGATACTGAATCGTCAGACCACGGCCCGTTCCCACGTCTCCGGCGCTCAGGATGCGAAACTCGCTGTCCAGCTCCGGAAAGCACATCTGGCCAACATTGGCGCGGCTGCGACGCACCGGACCTTTACGCATCTCCGCAGGCAGACACTCCCAGAAGCGTTGCACCATGCGGAAGATGCCTTCTGCGGCCTCGCGCGTGTGCGCCACCTGCACCGAGAGAATTCCGCGCGCCGTGATCGTCTTCAGAAAGTACCTTGCGGCGACCCAGGTGGTGATTCCCATCTGCCGCGCCTTGAGCACGATATTTCTCTGTCCGTAATTTTTCTCAAAGTCCAACTGCACCTGGTTGGCCCGGAGCGGCTGAATGCTTCCATCGCGGTCGCGGATGCGCAGATATCTCGCGATATTTTCCGTCAGCCGCTCCGGCCTCCGCTTCATCAGCCATCCGAGCCGGAGCAGCCTTTCTACGTCCCAATCTTTCTCCTTTGTCGCCATCTATTAATTCCATCCTTTGAAGGCTGGGTGAAAAAATGGATCAGTTCCTAAGCAGGCAGATAACTGCGAAAACACAGAACCTGCTCACTATCGTTGGCGTCTTTCACCGGCAGAGCGCGAAAGGCTCCGCTCAGCTTCATGCGGTCGAGCGGCGTAATCAGCGTCTCGGTCGAGTCCATCTCCGTCTCCGACGCCTGCAAACGCGGATAGTGGAAGATGACCCGGTCGCCCAGCTTTCCATCCAGCACGAACAGCGCGCTCCACTCCTGAAAGAAGAGTCCGCCCTCGCGGTCTACAAAGCCGATAGCCTTCGAGGTCTTCATGGCGGTTGTTGGCGCGCCCGCTAGAAGCGGAGCTTCCAGCGTCAGAACTCCGTTGCTGATCACGCTCACGCGCGCAACGTTCAGCGTTACGCGGCGAATATAGTTGCTGTCGCTGGCGACGCTGGCCGCGCTCTGCACATACGCTGCGCTGACTCCGCTGCCGACGTAACCCGTCTGCCCGGTATAGTCCACATCAACAGCAACCATATCTCCTGCGGAAAACGCAGCGGCAGCAGCAGTTCCAACGTTCAGCGCGCCGGCCGTGGAACCTGCCGCAAGCGGCACGGCTGCGGCAGCAACTCCGCCGCTGCCGTTCGGCGCTGCGCCCGCCGCAGTTGCCAGCAGATTCATCTGCTGCGATCCGCAGGTCAACGCCATCTGCAGCTTACCCCAACCCGCGAACTCAAGCTGAACCGTGGCCTCGGCCTCGGTCAGCACCTGACTGGACGGCATAGACGGCGCTCCCGTTCTGAGAGCGACAATCCCCTTTTTTGTCCCGTTCTTGCGCGTGAACTTTCTGCACCATCCCAGGTCGATCCACGGCGCGGGCGGTGTATCAAGCGAAAACCTTCCCTGTTGCGCCGCATCGAAGACAACCGGCTGCGCCTGCGCGCGATTCACCGGAGCGAAGTAAGCGCGAATGCGTGGCACGGTGAAGTCATTTCGTGTTACGTCAGCAACTCTGGCAACATTCACCATGGCGTCATCCAAGCCTTTCTGCCACATAGGGCCGCAGCAGGGCCTGCGACTCGGCATCGATCAGAACTCCGCTGAAGTACTCCATCTGCACTGCGTCCACGCGATTGCTCTTCACGTTCAGAGCCGGAGTCGCCTGCGCATTGCGTGCGATCTGCGCGCATGCGGTTTTTACCGCGCCAGGAATGATTGCCAGTCCGGCAGTATAAGTAATCTCCGCCTCGTTGAAGCCGATGCCGAGATAATTGAGCGGAAATGTCAGTTCCGCAGCAGACATATTAATATCCACGCTGGCGGCATCGAGCGTGTTCCAACTGCCAGGCAGGCCGAAGGCCATGGCAACGCTGGCCTGAAACGTATCGAACGAGGCTAGCGAGGCTAACGAGGCCAACGGATCCAGCATCTCGCCTCGCCTCGGTTTACAGTAACGCACGCGCACCGAGACCAGCGGAGACGAAGCGCCGCTGGCGACGGCCAGCGGACGATAGCTCAACCGCGCGCTCTGACAACCTTCGGCGAGCCGCATCCGCTCGGTGTACTGCGTCACCTGCAGGCTGTTCCTTTTGCAATGCGCGTCGATCAGCGACGAAGCCAGAGCAATCCACGCATCCGGGGTCTTTGCTTCCAGGCCGAAGGCTTCGTACTCGGCCGGCAACAGGTAGGGCATAAAGAATCTCCTTTCCGAGAGCCGTTCCATGTAAGCGGATGCCCCGCATCTGGAAAAACCAGCAGATGCGAGGCATCCGGAGAGTTAGCAGCAGTTCACTCTACCGAGTGATCAGCACTTCGCGATGCGCGTAGCCGGGGCCCTTGACAACCACTGCGCCGAACTTCACCACCACGTGCTGCAAGGCCAGCGATCCCGAAGTCCCCAACTGGAAGACGCGCGGATTGGGGTCTCCGAGCCAGTGGTACTCAATCATGTCCTCGGTCACGATGTAGGCCGGAAGCGTGGCCGAACCCGAGCCCGGAGCTCCGCTGTAACTCAGAGCCCAGTCAGGAATCAACGGAATATCCCCGGCCTGCGTCGAGAGCGTCTTCACCGTGAAGCCGCCGACGACCTCGGTCGTGTTGAGCACGACATTGAACTCACTCTTCATCTCGCGGTCGATCAGATCGAGCAGCACAGGATTGCCATAAATTGCCGTCGGACGCACGGCGAACGCGGAGCCGCCCACCATCTGGGCAATCGTGGACCGCAGCGTATCGACAATGCTCGTCGACTCGTCACACGTCACCGACATGCCGGTGGAGCTAATCTGACCGGCCACGCCAAAGTATTGCAGCGAGGTTGGAGTGCTGAGGCTGGTATCGGAGCCGTTCCAAAGCGCAACATCATGCGTGCGCAGAATGCCATCGACGGTATCGGTAAGATCCTTGGCCTGCAGATACGCAAACTGGCTCTGCTGCTGGCCAACTTCGAGGTCGAAGCGGTTGTAATTGATCTGCGCCACCAGGGCCTTGAGCGGAACACTGTGCTCCATGCGCGCCGGTCCCACGATGGGAGCGGTGATGTTGCGCGGATCGACAAACCCGTTGACCGGCAAAGGCACGGGAATCGCGGTCTCCTCAAAGTAGCGCGAAGGATGGCCGGTCGCCGGAACATGCTTGATCCGTTGCCCAAAGACGCCGCGGCGGCGCACTATGTCGGAGATCTCTGTTTGGTACGTGGGAACCTCGATAACGCCCGGTCCCATGTAGTCGGCGGCGTGGATATCTGTAAACATT
This sequence comes from Acidobacteriaceae bacterium, assembly GCA_009781125.1. Next base: position 6,995 of record WQYS01000116.1, read on the forward strand.
GCGTTCATTCTGTTTCCTTTCTTCGATCAGGTTTTCTTCTGCGGATGGCGCCGGTTCAGCCCGCGA
>WQYS01000117.1 GCA_009781125.1 Acidobacteriaceae bacterium
CCGCGTTGCGGGCGCTCGCGCCGGAACTGCGGCCCAATATAGAAGAGCTTCTGCAACGAGCCGCTGTCGCCCATCTTGTGCTCGATGTAGGCGCGAACCACGCCGGCGGTGTTCTCCGGACGCAGCGTGAGCGACTGGCCCCGGTCGCTTTCGGCGCGGCCACGGTCCTCCCACGTGTACATCTCTTTGGAGACGATATCGGTCTCTTCGCCCACTCCACGAGCGAAAAGCTCGGTAACCTCAAACAGAGGCGTGCGAATCTCGCCGAATCCGTAGCGTGCAAAGACGCTGCGCGCGGCTGTCTCCACCGTGTTCCATAGTTCCGTCTCGGGCGGCAGAAGATCCCGCGTGCCCCGCACTGCCTTCAAAATAGCCATCCGTTCCAGTGTATCGAAGCTAAAACATCCATTGCACGGGAGGGACAGGAGCAACCACAAACTCACACGTGTTGCTGTAGCAGTTGAGGAATCCTTTTCGAATCAGCCTGGCCGTAGATCCCGGAGGTGTCCATTTGGCCATCTCCGCGCGTTTTGCAATTGAGTCTGTGTCTGGAAGCGCCGCGTCTGTGGGTTTACTCCGATTGAGCACATCCATCTTCCCGCCGCTTACAGCAAAGTCATACTCGATATCCGTATCCTTGCCGGAGAACTTGCCCAGAGCGAATGTGCGCATCTTCTGTTCATCCGTATCCGGAGCTTTAATCCCCTTGGCCTCAAGGGCTTGCACACGCTCATGCAGTTTCCCGGTAGCAGCGTCTTGTTTCGCTATAGCAGTAAGCATTTTAGAGCGGATTTGATTGGGCAGGTTATTCCCCATGCTTGCCAGAGACAGAGCAGATGTAGCTTTCAAGGGAATTCGATAGGTACTGAGCGCTGCGGAAAGGTTGCCCTTTTTCTCCTCAATCTCGCCAAGGTGAAGTCCAACTTCAGCGCTGGGCTGATTCAGCCATGCCGCGCGAATGTATCCCTCGGCCTCGTCTACTTTATCTTCTTTGAACAAGATCCATCCCAGCGTGTCCCATGCAGCGATGAGGAGGCCTTGTTTCCCTATCTGAGTGTTGTCCGAATTCCATTTTGTGGACTCCTGGGTCAACAAGTCTACCGCTTTTCGCGCTCCCTTTTCGGCTGCGTCAAGCTCGACACCCGCCTCAGCCAGCTCCCAGGCTCCCGAGTTCAACAGGTTTGGGGCGTCTGAATCCTTGAGCGCTGCGGCAATGCGGGCGCTGCCTTCCTTCGTCTGGCCATCTTTCATCTGCGCGATGCCAAGCTGTAGCTGAAGCGTGCTGTCGTCTTTAGAGTTGTCTAACTGAGACTTGAGTATGGTTATAACTTCACTATATTGCTGCTTATCCATCAGCAATGACGCCAGCCGCAATGCGGAGGCGTTGTCGGAGGGATTCACCTTCAGCGCAGCGCGCAGCGTGTCCATTGCTTCGTCGAGTTTTCCGGTATATACCTGCGTGTCACATAGCGCGCCATAGACCCATTCAGTATTCGGGTAAAGGGCAAGCTCTTTCTTATAGGCGTCAGCGGCTTCATCCCATTCACGTTTCTGATAATGCATGAAGCCGTATGTGCTCCACAGGCTGACCTGTTTGCTGTTGATCGCGGCGGCTTGATCTAGAGTTTCTTTGGCCTTGTACACCTCGCCGCGTTGAATCTCCTGATAGGCCTCCTGCACCAGCTTTGCAGCTTCCTCGTTGTTGCTTCCCGCCGCAGGCGGAGCCTTCGTCCCCGGCTTGCTGTCCGGACTGGTCAACTGGATAAACGGCTCGCCCTTGTCTACCGTGGCGTCGTACCACTTCTTGTACGTCTTCCACTCGGAGGCTGGCACAAACCTTTGCAGCACCTCGATCCGGCGCTCGGTTGTCAGAGTGTTTCCCTCGATCCTGTAGGTCTTGTCGAAGGTCACCCAGGGTGTTTTTTCGTGGACTGCCGCTGGAAGGTCCGCACCCCAGCCGTCAGGCAGCGTGATGATCGATGTGGCTGTTGCCGTGCCCTGCGGTCCCAGATCGATGGGCTGCTTCCTCGGCGGGTCTTTCTCATCGACCGAGGGTACGGTTATCAGAGCAGGAAACAACGAAGTGATCTTGAAGTTGTCCCAGTCACCAGTCTTTTCGCGCAGGTAGTCGTAGTTAAGCTTTAGCGGGCTGTCTGTATCCTCTGGGCGGGTTACTTCTACGTGGCTGGTAGTACCGCCAAAACCAAGCGCCTTCGACATCAACTGGACAAACTGTTCCCACTGTCCCGGAGAGACCTGCCTGAACGCCGCCCGGGCCATAACCTCTCCATCACCCCGTTCTGTCATCTCAATGTGGGCATTCATCGTACCCTCTTTGCTTAGGGTCCCCTTGGCAAGGAAGATATCGGAACTGGGAAAGGGCGGATCGGCGGGCGTGCGCTCCAGCCTCGCCGCTCCGCTGTCGGGAATGACCAGAGCCTGCTTGTCCCGGATGAGATAGAGCAGCATCCGATAGGGCGCGACCTCGCTGGTTGTGTCCAGCCAGACCTGCTTGCCGTCTACCGGAAGCGTCGTGATCAGGTGGTTGAAGGCCCCGGGCGAGGGCACATCCTCGTTGAACCGAATGCCCGCGCCGATCAGCACCGCCTCGGGATGAAATCCGGCAGAGGTCAGCATCGCCGCCAGCAGCGTGTGCTTGTCCTTGCAGTCGCCGTACTGATTGTGCAGCACCTCGCCGGCCGGGTGCGGCTGATAGCGTCCAATGCCAAAGGCCACGCCAATGTACCGTATCTGCGTCGCAACATAGCTATATAAAGCACGGACCTTCTCCTCGTCGGTGGTCTTTCCGGCGATCAGTTCGGCGGCCTTGGCCTTTACATCCGTATCAGGCGTGACGCGGTCGGCTTCGAGACTCTGGTACCAGGCTCCAACCTCTTGCCAGGTCTTGAAGGTCGTCCACGCCACATCAGGCAGGTCGCCGTCCGGATCGGTCTCTTTGGTATTAGCTTTGCCGTCCGGCTTGACCGTCGGCTCAAGCTGCGAACCCTTCCAGCGGTAGACGGTCTGGCCGTTCTCCTCGCTTACGGTGGGAGCGTGGTCAGGACTCCACACCTTGATGTACTTCCCTTTGGGTACGTGCAACTCGACAGACTCGTCCAGAACGACAGTGCCGCCGTCGCCGAAGGTCCGCTGTCCCCAGAACTCGCCGGGCGCCTCGGACCTGGTACGGACGGACCGTGCCTGGTACTCCAGCTTGTCGCCCACGCGCAGGTTTCGTATGGGGAGCTGCTTCTCTTTAAGGTCGCTATAGAAGGGAGCCTGTCGGGAGACCGCGCTGGGCATCTCCATGGCGTCGGCAACCGGGGTCTCCACCACGCTGCCGTCAGGCTTGCGCACGCGCACATAGTCCAGCTCGACGTGCTCGTTGTTAGCGGCGAAAGGAATGGTCAAAACACCATAGTTGCGGACCGCCGCCTCCGACTGTATGCGCATGACCGCGGAGACCTGCTTGGTCCCGGTTCCATCGGCAGCATACGTGTATACATCGTCCAGATGCTCGTACACCACGGACTCGGCGGCGTAGGAGTCCGTTTTTTGCGTGTTGTCCGGCGTCTTTGCCGCAGAAGCCTGTCCCCAGACCGAAACAGGCAGAATCCCCAATAAGCTCAACATCATGAAGAAACGCATGAGCTACACATATCAGGAATCAAAGCCGTGCGCCATCAAAATCGTGGTGCTTACAGCAGTTTTTCGATGGAGCGCTATGGATTAGCTCTATAGCAAGCGTCCAGCCGCATCAGGTATCACTGTCTCGCAAAAGCTCTGAGGGAGAGATTCCAAACGCTTTGGCGATCCGCTCCAGCACGAACAGGCCCATCTCGTGCTCACCATTTTCCAGTCTGGAAAGATGCTCCCGCGCAATCTGGGCCATGTCCGCTAACTGCTGCTGCGTCCACCCCCGTTTCGAGCGCAGCAAACGGATTCGCCGTCCCAAACGAACGCAGATATCGTTTGCCATCTTTCCAGAATGGAGGTAGATGCGCGGCCGTTTGTGATATATATATCACATTGCTGACTGCAAAGTTTTGCCGTGCCCGAAGCATTGGAGCCTACGGCAGGAACGTTTGCTTGATGAGGCCTGTCTGTACGCAACAGACACAACAAAAGAAAGGGAACCACAATGAAGAGATGTATGTTGACCTTGATCGTTGCTTTACTAGCCACCTTGACCGCCGGAGCACAAGAGAATAAAAAGTCCGATGTGCCCAACAGTGAAATAGCGTTCACTTACCTCTCGACGCGCGTACCCGTTGGTGTCGGCTATGTTTACACCAACGGTGCTGTTGTTGCTGCGGATGCGGGAAAGGTCTGGTACCCAGGCTTTGGAGTGGAATGGGCACGCGGAAATCGTTTTGCGTTTGTCACGAACTACACCTATGCACGCAAGAGCTTCGCGGCAAACATGAACGACTCCTTGTTCACATACACCTTTGGGGGACGCTACACCTACAGGAAGAACAAGTCTGCCATCTTCGGCGAGGCGCTGATCGGAGGGGCGCGTGAGACCATGAACGGTACCGGGGGGATCAGCGTATCCGCCAACTATCTCGCCATCCAGCTCGGAGGTGGATATGATCTGTCGCTCTCGCGCAACGTTGCGTTGCGCATGCCGCAGGTGCAATATCAGGCAGTGACGAGTGGTCAAACCAATAGCCAGCAACTGAATATGCTGCAGATCGGCGGGGGCGTTGTCTTCCGTTACTAACGGTAACGATGCGCCCTCATTTCCACTCCGCTCATGCCACAGGTCGCCGCGGCGACTCGTGGCATGGGCGCGGTTTGGACTGCTTCGCCCGAAGTGGCGAAACCGTCCGGGTGCCCCATCCTTCGTCCGCAAAGCTGGCCTGGGGAAGTCCGTGCCGTTCGGGCGGACGAAGGGTGGGAATGTAGAACGCTCAATCAACCATGTTTTCCATTCCAAACAATGGTGAGTTGGGCCGTATACATTCCCACCCTTCACAAAAAACGCGAAGGATGGGGCACCCGGACGTTCGTGGCAGGGTACCCACTCTTACTTGCAACCGAAGCATGGTCTACTTTTCAAGTTCACTCAGATAGATGGCCACGTAATCCAGATAATTCTGTGCATACTGGAGGATCAGCTTGCGGTCCTCGTCTCCGAGCGTCTTCTTGACCTTGCCGGGAATGCCCACCACCAGCGAGTTCGGCGGAATCACGGTGTTCTCGGGCACTACCGCTCCGGCGGCGATGATGGAGCCTTCGCCGATGCGCGCGTTGTTCAGGATGGCCGCGCCGATGCCCACCAGCACCTGGTCCTCAATCACGCAGCCGTGCACGGTGGCGTTGTGGCCGATGGTGACCATCTCGCCCACGATCACCGGGTAGACATAACGCATTCCGTGCAGCACGGCGCAGTCCTGCACATTGCTTCTGGCCCCGATGCGGATTGAGTTCACATCGCCGCGCACCACCGCGCTCATCCATACGCTAGCCTGCTCGCCGAGCACCACATCGCCGATGACCTGCGCCGAAACATCCACATAGCAGCTCGCTGGAACCACCGGCGTCTTTCCCTGATAACTCCGGATCATTCTGCTATTTTACGTGGAATAGAAGATCGTAGCTTCAAAGCGCCGAGCCGATGGGCGGCAATGCGTTCTTCGACAGGATCATCAGGCGTTCGGGCCTCGACACCTTAAGCCCCTTCACCTCGACAACGCGAACCTGGAAATCCTTCAGCCGCGCGAAGGGCCGGAAGTGTTTGTTCAGAGTGCAGATGAACACCGACCGCTCATGCATTAACTTGGCCAGGTCATCGAGGTAGTGTTCGAGCGACCAGTGAAATCCGATGCTGTAGAAGGCATAAATAAGATCGTAGTTTCCGGGCAGCGCGCCGAGCTCTGTCTGACTGGCGTCGAAGATGTTGAAGCGCTCGATGCCGTTGTAACGAAGCATCGACTCCAGCAGCGGGATATTGCCGCAGAAGGTAGTCTCCGTTCCCGGCGCGTGCGTGGGAGGAGGGGCGTCATAGTATTTCTGCTTATATTTGCTGCTTTGCCCGGTGGCCTCGTAGAGATCGATCTGCGCTGTGGGATACCACACCTGTTTCTTGAGAAAGAAGACAACTGAGCGGCCCAGTCCGGGGCCGATCTCCAGAATCCTCTGCGGCTTCGGCATCTGCTCGAACAGCGGGCGCAGGGCCTCGTACTCGCTGCTGGAGGCGGCGTTGCTCTCGCGCTGCCACAACAGACGCGAGGCTTCGTCGGCTTTCAGCGGCAGGCGCGTCGAGATCAGCGATACCGCGCCAACCACATCTTCGGTAAACGGCGGCGCCAGGAACAACTGCTCGGCGTCGGCCAGCTTGTCCGAGCAGTACCCTCCCTTTTGCAGCCGGCGTATGGAGAACAGTTTCCCTAGAGCCATCTTGCCGTCCGATCCTGCCAATCCTGCTGCTATGCCATCGCTGCTACTTGCCTGCCCCTGGCGTCCGTTGCCCTGCGCTGCGGTGCTGTCTGCGCCGGCGCGTCCGTCTCGGAAGGCGGGAAGTAGGCGTTGTGGATGTACTGCCTCAGCATCCGGTGCGTGTTGAAGAAGTCGCCGTTGATGCCGATGCAGTGCCGCTGAATCTCCGCCCATGCGTGCGGATTGGAGAACAGCGGAGCAATCTGTTTTTCCAGCTTCTCGTAGAGACTGTTGGCCTCTGCCGCTTCACTGTCGCCGTCCTCGACCGCCCAGCCGGTGGTGTTCTCGGCGCAGCCTTCGATCCACCACCCGTCGAGGATCGAGAGCGAAGGAACGCCGTTGACGGCGGCCTTCATGCCCGAGGTTCCCGAGGCCTCGTAGGGACGGCGCGGCGTGTTGACCCACACATCGACGCCCTGCGTCAGCAGCGCGCCCATCTCCCAGTCATAATTCTCGATGTAGTAAATCTGCAGCGACTTGGAGTTCAGCCTGGCCGCCGTGTCGTAGACCTCGCGGATGAGGCTCTTGGCCGCGTTGTCCTGCGGATGGGCCTTGCCCGCGTACAGAATTTGAAGTCCGCCGATCTTGTCGGCCAGCGCCACCAG
>WQYS01000118.1 GCA_009781125.1 Acidobacteriaceae bacterium
AACAACGACGTGCTGGCGATGTGGGGGCTTTACGGCACGGTCTACACAGCCATCGGAGTCGCTCACGCCATGCAGGGCCCGAGGCGCAAGTGGCGTCCGCGCATCGTGCTGCTGGCCGTAGCGCTGGGATTTACGGCAGCGGCTCATCTGCTGGCCGCGATCATCGGCCTGGTGGCGGCGTTCGTTTTGATGCTCTATCTTGCCGAGCGGCGGCGCGGCTACGTGACGCAGATTCTCTTGATCTCGCTCATGGGAGGGATGGCGATTCTCTTCGCCTTCTTTGCCTTCCGCCCGACGGCGTTTGCCTACGTCTTTACCGGCGGAGCGGCCAGGTTCTGGTTCTCGCTCAACGGCCTGAGGACTTTTTTCGAGAGCTACGCCCATGCGCCCGTCGCTATTGCGCTTGTGGTTGCGATGATTCTGTACCTCGGCGTCAGACGATGCCGTTACTTCGGCAATACAGCACCTTTTCTGCTGGTATTGGCCATGTTTCCCCTCATGACGACGCAGGTGGCCTCGTCGCCCTGGCTCTGGTCGCTGCCGTTTTTGTTCACATTTCTGGGGGGAGTCTTTGCCGACGCCATCGAGACCCGCTACGCCCGTATGTTTCTCATTCTGATGGGCTGTATTCTTGCGACGCAGGCGGCGGTCTCGATCAGCCTTCTACCGGTGGCTGCAAGCGCCAGATAAGCAGCCGCTTAGAGACCACCGAAAAGGCGTCAAAAGCCCGCAACTCTTTGCACCTATAATAGTCCTACACATGTGACGTGAACCGGTCCCATCGCGTGTACGGGTTCCAACTTTTATGAAGAGCTTCCTTCAACGTTCAGGCGCGGCTTATGCAGTCGTCCTGACACTGTCCCTGATTTTTTCCGCCACTGGATGCAGCCAGTCCGCCACCACGCCGACAACTTTGAGCGGCAGCGCCGCCGCCATTCAGGCGCTTACACAACAAGCTCAGTACACGTTCCTGCGCTGGCCGGAGATCTCCGACTGCCAGCCGCAGGTGCAGGCGTTTTACGCAGCCCGCAACTACGAAGCGGCGTGGACAGACGACGGCAAGCCAACCGCCGCCGCGCTCGGGTTCGTTCAGGCGTTCACTGACGCGGCCAAACAGGGGTTGAATCCCGAAGACTACGACAGCACGCGCTGGGCCGACCGCGAGAAGGCTCTCGATCAGAAAAACGACGAGGTCATCGCACAGTTTGATGTCGCCATGACGGTTGCGGTGATGCGCTATATCTCCGATCTGCATATGGGCCGCGTCAATCCGCAGCACTTCAACTTCGACATCAACGTCGCGGAGAAGCGGTACGACCTGGCCGGATTCGTTGCCAGCACGGCGATTCAAGCCACCGACGTGCCGAAGCTCGTTGCCTCGGTCGAGCCGGACTCGGAGCCGTATCGCCGTCTCGAACGCGCGCTGCCGCAGTACCTTGAGCTGGCCAGACAACAGGAGCAGAGCGCGGAGCCGCCGCTGAAGGCAGTCCCTGTCAGGGTAAAGATTGGCGACCATTACGCCGAGGCCGAGCAACTGAGAAAGCGGCTGGAGCTTGAGGGCGATCTTACCAGGCTGGAGGGCGATGCAGTTCAGAAGAAGATCTTCGACAAGACACTCTCCGGCGGTGTGCGCAGCTACCAGCGCCGCCACGGACTGGCCGAGGACGGCAGGCTGGGGCCGGAGACCATCAAGTCGCTCAACGTTCCGTTCCGCGCGCGCGTCGAGCAGATCAACAACTCGCTGGAGCGCTGGCGCTGGCTTCCGGAGCCGTACCTCAACCCCAGACTGATGGTGAACCTGCCCGAGTTCGCATTGCGCGGATACGCTCCCGACCGCACGCTCGACTTCACCATGAAGGTCGTCGTGGGCAAGGTCAAAGGCGACCACAAGACTCCGGTCTTTGCCAACATGATGACGCACGTGATCTTCCGGCCCTACTGGAACGTGCCCACCAGCATCATCAAGAAGGAGCTGGTCCCGCACATGACGGCTGATCCGGCCTACCTCGACAAGCACAACTACGAGGTCTTGGACAACCGCGGCAAGGTGCTTACCGAGTACACCGTCAAGAACGTCTCGCGCGGAGGCGCTCTGGTGCGGATGAAGCCGGGGCCGGAAAACTCGCTCGGGCTGGTGAAGTTCATCTTTCCCAACCAGTACGAGATTTATCTGCACTCGACGCCCGAGGTGGGATTGTTCAACCGCACGCGGCGCGACTTCAGCCACGGCTGCGTGCGCGTGCAGAAGGCGGAAGATCTGGCCGTGTGGCTGTTGCAGGGAATCAAGGATCCGGAGGCAAAGGGCGCGGACTGGGGCCGCCAGCAGGTGCGCGACGCCATGAACACAGGCAAGGATAACCGCCAGGTAAACCTGAAGACTCCGATTCCGGTGGTGATCTTCTACGCGACGGCAGAGGCGGAGCCGGATGGCCAGATCCACTTCTTCGACGACATCTACGGCTACGACGAAGACCTGGAGAAGGTGCTCGTCAAAGGGCCGCCGTATCCGCAGAAACCCGAGGAGATCGCTCCCGCGAACAAGCAGGGAGATACCGTGTAACAACGGAAAAGAAATATCCTGTTGAAATAGCGCCGAAAGCGCAATTCAGGGTTCACAATAGCTGACGGCTGTGTGACCAACACCTGTTGGGGGGATGCTTACATTGCCTGGCTGCTACGGTGTGAGCTATATGCTCTGCGCGTGCCGGGCTGGACTCGGTGGGTTCCCTTGCGCGAAGTCACCTGTCCTCTGTGACTGGTGCGGCGCGAGCGTCCGCCGCCGAAGGTCCACTCGCGTACCGGGCCTACATCGACGTGAACGAAATGATTGTACGGGTAATACCCCACGCCGCCCGCGCCCAGGCTGAGCGCTGCGTTGCGCAGGTCGGCGGTCTCGACGCCGGGTACACGGATGTCGATGGCCTTGGCTTCGATATGCTGGCTGTGCTCGGCCACGCCGGAGCGCCGTCTCATGCGTAGCAGATGATTGGTCAGCGGCGTGCGGTAGCCGCACAGAACGTCGATGACTCCATCACGCAGATCCAGCTTCGCCAGCAGGTCGTGCAGCAGATCGAACTCTCTGAGATCGTAGGGCTTCACCGTCTCCGTGTGGTGGTCGCGCAGAAAGTTGTTGAGCTGCGCGATCGCATCCGGCAGGTAGATGCTGCCGATCCGGTAAACGACGTCGATATCCTCGGACGTCGGCGCAAAATGAAGATGCAGGCGATACAGGTCTCCATAGTCCAGAGTGGAAGGCGCTGCCTGCGCTGATTTAATCAGCTTTGTAAATTGATCGATGTTGTAGGAAGGGCTGATCGTTGTCGGAGTCTGGTTCTGCCCCTGCGCAACTATCGTCGCATTCAGCGCAAAAAATACCACCGCTCCGCCAAGAGCTGTCCAGAGGCCATGCAGCCCTTTGAATTTTCGATGCATTTAAACTCCTGCGCATGGAATCTCCGTAATCTACCACTTCGGAGCAAAGTTCATCTACTGTTATTGTATAGACTCTGGCCGTCCTGCATCGATTAACTTGCGCAGCTCCTATGACTTGACGCGCAAATGTAATTTTTATGTACTTGCCGGGCTGCATCTGGAATCAACGGCTTGCCAGCACCCTTTACACTGGGGAAGATGACCCTCACCGCGGTTCAGATACGTGTCCTTGGAGCACTCATCGAAAAAGAGATCGTGACGCCGGAGAACTACCCGCTGTCGCTCAACTCGCTGGTCAACGCCTGCAACCAGAGGTCCAGCCGCGACCCGGTGATGGAGCTCGTCGAGGATGAGGTGCGGCAGGCCCTGCACGGCCTTGAAGACCTCGGACTTACATCGACGCTTCATGATTCGCGGGTCCTTCGTTTCGAGCATAACGCGCGCACCGTGCTCGACCTGCGCCGCGACGAGACCGCCGTGCTCTGCCTGCTGCTGCTGCGCGGAGCGCAGACGCCGGGCGAGCTTCGTGGCCGCTCCGAGCGGCTCTATGACTTCGACGACATCTCGGCGGTGCAGGCAACGCTCGACCGGCTGGCCGCGCGGTCCGGGAACGAGCCCGGAGCAACCGGTCCGCTGACGATGGTTCTGCCGCGCCAGCCCGGCTCGCGCGAGGCTCGGTATACGCATCTGTTTGGAGGGACTCCGGATGTTTCGGAGCCTGTTGCCACCGCAACGGCAGAGACCACGGCACAGCGCGTAATCCGCCTGGAGGCAGAGCTCGCCGCGCTGACCACGACGGTCGCCGAGCTCAGGAGCCGCCTCGAAGGTTTAGAGGTTTGGAAGCAGCAGTTCTAAAGCCATACAAGCGCCAAAGGCGCGCTTCATCGGCGGCTCAATAGCCGTTTGCGAGCAGATAGCTCTCGGTAAGGTCGAACGACTGCCGCATCAACTGCTGGCGTTCCGCGTACTTGCCGAGGATATCCACCTCGATGTTCATCGGACTGCCCGGCGTCAGCGTATGCAGATTGGTGGCGACGAAGGTGTGAGGAATGATGGCAATCTCGATCTCATTGTCATCGATCGAGGCCACGGTCAGCGAGATGCCGTCCACGCTGATGGAGCCTTTTTCGACGACATAGCGCATCAGCGCCGCAGGGATCGCGCAGCGAAGGCGGAAGTCGGTGGTCTCGCTGCCGGTCGTGATCGGGTTGAGCGAGACGAGGTATCCGGTGCCGTCAACGTGTCCCTGAACGACGTGTCCCCCCAGCGGAGCGCCCGATGGAGTGGGAAATTCAAGGTTGACGGTAGCGTCTGGCCCGAGGCCAGCGAGCGTGGTGCGCGCCACCGTTTCGGCGGCCAGATCGGCGGAGAATCGCGGCGGAACGGCGCTGGGTTCGATGTCGAGCATGGTCAGGCAGACGCCGTTGACGGCCAGGCTGTTGCCAGTCGCCAGGCGGCGCACGAGATCAGCCGGAGCGGTGAAGGTGATGCGCGTAGCTCCGTCGCCGGGAGTGATGTTGAGGATCGTTCCTGTGGTTTCGATGAGGCCGGTGAACATAAATCCAAGGTACAGGGAACGGCTGGCCAATCACAACCGGCACAAAAGTTCGGGTGCCCCATCCCAGGGGTAGTGCAGATAGCCGGTGACCCTGGCGTCTGGTTCGACCAGCGTTCGCGTCACGCGCGCGAGCGTTTGCTCGAAGCCGTAGAGCGACTCGATGCCCTGCGCGAACGGGACGGCCTGTTCGCCCAGCTCGGTCTGCGAGTAATAGAGGATGGCCTTATCGACGAGGTTCTGGCGCAGGAAGGCTCCGTTGAGATGCGAGCCGCACTCAAGCAGCACGCTGAGAATGCTGCGCTCGCCCAGCGCGTCGAGAACTGCTGGCAGTGACAGCCGCCCGGCGTGATCGGGGATCGTCTCCACATCCACGCTACGGGCGTTGAGTTCGGCGATTCGTGCGCTCGCGGCGGAGGTGCTGGTGAGGATCAGCACATCGGAGCCGTCCGCGCTGCGTGTGGCCGAGCGAACCAGCTCGGAGTCGAGCGGGGTTCTGAGGTGCGAGTCGAGGATCACACGCAGAAGCCGACGGCGGCGGGGTTCACCGTTGGGGCCGAGCAGGTTGCTGCGGTCGGTCAGGCTGGGGTTGTCGGCCAGGACCGTTCCGATGCCGGTCAGAACCGCGTCGGACGAGTGGCGCAGAAGCTGCACCTCGTGCCGCGCCCGGGGACCGGTAATCCAGTGAGGTTGGTTGGGAAAACGACGCGCCGGAGACGGCGCAATTTTGCCGTCGATGGAGAGCGCCGCCTTGAGCGTAACGAAGGGGATCCCGGTGCGGATGAAGTGCGCGAAGCTCTCATTGAGGTCGCGAGCCTGCTGCTGAAGAACATTCAGCGTGACCTCGACGCCCGCCGCTTCGAGCCTGCGAATGCCTTGCCCGCTGACGAGGGGGTTGGGATCGGCCGTAGCCACCACGCAGCGCGTGATGCCTGCTGCAATGAGAGCGTCCGCGCAGGGGCCGGTGCGTCCCTGATGGCTGCATGGTTCCAGCGTGACGTAGGCGGTCGCGCCGCAGGTTGCGAGTCCACGCTGCGAGGCCTGCTTGATGGCCGCAATCTCGGCGTGGTCGCGCAGCTCGTAGAGATGCGAGCCAGCGGCGAAGGCCTCGCCATCGCGAACAAGCACACAGCCCACCTGCGGGTTCGGGCTGGCAAGTCCCGCCGTGGCGGCGGCGAGCCGAAGTGCCTGCTGCATGAACTCTTCGTCTTGTGGATGCGGCGGCATGGCGCGAACGGGCAGTGTACTTATTGTATGAGGCGGCGGAGTTCTCACCTATTATTGCGTAGCCGTTTTCCCCTTGTCATTCCGTCGGTCGCCGCGGCGACCGACGGAATCCACATAAGAGAAGATCCGTTTCCGACTACAGCCGGACCCGATTCTGAATGTATATAGTATCGACGGATATTGCGAACCGATTGTTTCACGCCGGATCATCCGTCAACCAGGCGTAAGATAGACGTATGTCGCGCGGATGGGAGAGCAAATTCGTGGAACAACAACAAGCACAGGAAGCTATGCCAGCACCCAACACTCCGGAAGATAGCGCCAGGGCGCACGCCGAACAGGCCGAGCGCAAGCGCAATCTCCGGAGCCTGGAACTTCAGCGGGAGCGCATCCTCTCGGAGCGGACCTCGAATCCGCATCGCCGTTCGGCCCTGGAGTACGCGCTGGCCGACATCGAGGAGAAGCTCGCCGAGCTGGGATGGTCCGTGCATCTGTAGTCTGGCGGAGGCTGGTTCTCCACCACGGCGCTGAGGTTGCGCCGAGGGGTGGGAGTCGCTAACGGCCGCCCTGTGAAAATCGTGCCGAATCCGGTACAATTAGAAGTTGCTGCGATAGCAAAATATCTGGCAGGAACCTCCTGCCCTCAGGAGTAGCAGTTCCATGCCGAAGCGTACCTTTCAACCGAACCGCCGCCACCGCTCCAAGATTCACGGCTTTCTGAGCCGCATGAAGACCAAGGCCGGAGCCGCCGTTCTCAGCCGCCGCCGCGCCAAGGGCCGCCACAAGAT
>WQYS01000119.1 GCA_009781125.1 Acidobacteriaceae bacterium
ACTGACCATGCACTACGGTCTTCTGCCCCGCGCCAATCGCGGCATCTTCGCCATCAACGAGATACCCGACCTCGCCGCCAAGATTCAGGTTGCGCTCTTCAACATCATGCAGGAAGGCGATGTGCAGATTAAGGGTTATCCGGTGCGCTTGCCGCTCGATGTGGCGATTGTCTTCAGCGCCAATCCCGAGGACTACACCGCGCGCGGCAAGATCGTCACGCCGCTGAAAGACCGCATCGGCTCGGAGATACGCACGCACTACCCTGAGGCCATCGAAGAAGGAATTGCCATCACGGCGCAGGAGGCATGGACCGCTCGCACGAACGGCAACGCTCACGCCGCGAAGATCGAGATTCCGCAGTACATCCGCCAGATCATCGAGCAGATCGCCTTCACCGCCCGCGAAGACAAGCGTGTAGATAAGCGCAGTGGCGTCTCGCAGCGCCTGCCGATCACGACCATGGAGCTGGCGCTGTCGAATGCCGAGCGCCGCGCGTTGCGGCATAAGGAAGCGCTGGTCGTTCCTCGCGTTGGCGATATCTACACGGCACTGCCGGGCATCAGCGGCAAGATCGAGCTGGAGTACGAAGGCGAGGTGCGCGGCGCGCCCACGGTGATCGGCGAGATCATCTGCACTGCCGTAGCGTCTGTCTTCGACACCGCTTTTCCCGACGTGGACACGCAGCAGATCGAGCAGTGGTTCAACCTCGGCGGCACGGTGCAGCTCAACGATACGCAGCCGTCGGCAGGATCGCTGTCGGAGCTGAAGCAGATTCAGGGACTGTTTGAAAAATTGACGCCGCTGAAGATTAACGGCAAGTCGTCGCCGGAGATCGCAGTGAGCGCGGCGGAGTTTCTTCTTGAAGGCATGGTTGCCCACAAGCGCATCAGCCGCAACGAGGAACGCAGCTTTACGGCGACAGAAAAGAAGCAGCGCGTCGATCAGGCCGCAAACTACGCTGAACGCGCGCGCGAGCGGGAGCAGGAAGATGCGAGCGCTCGCAGCCGCACGCGGCGCGGGTTCAATTAACTTTGTTTGGGCAAAACGGTTCGGGTGCCCCATCCTGAGCGAAGCGAAGGGTGGGAAGGTAAGATGCTCGATCAATCATCTTTCGCACCCCAGACAGCGGCGGACTGAGAGTTTTACTTTCCCACCCTTCGCTTCGCTCAGGATGGGGCACCCGGTCAGTTGTGGTGAGTTAGAAGAGTGGAAGAATGAGGATCGACACCGCATGAAGAGCGTCCGTTACACCAAGTTCACGGGTGATCTTTCGTCGAACATCGGCCTCGAAGACCTGCTGGAGGCGCTCAGTAATTTTCTACTTGATTCCGGCTTTCGCGATCCCTACTCCAGCTTCAACGAACTCAGCAACCAGACGCTCGATGACCTGCGCGAAGCTATCAGAGAAGCATTGGAGTCCGGCGAACTCTTCGACCAGCAGATGCAGGAGAAGTTCGACGCGCTCAGCGAGGAGCAGGTCGAGGAACTCATCGACCGCATCGTGCAGAAGATGCAGGAGCAGGACTATCTTAACGTCATCAACGCCGAGATGCCTCCGGAAGGCCCCGGCGAGCAGGGCGATGGCAACGGCCGCGTGCGCTTCGAGGTCACCGACAAGAGCATGGACTTCCTCGGCTACAAGGCCCTGCGCGAGCTGCTGGGCACGCTGGGGCGGTCCAACTTCGGACGCCACGACACGCGCTACGAGGCCGCAGGCGTGGAGATCATCGGCTCATCGAAGCTATACGAGTTTGGCGACACGCTCAATCTCGATCTCACCAGCACGCTCACGAGCGTCTTCGCCCGCGAAGGCATCCGCACGGCGGTCGAGGGCGGTGAAAACGCTCCGCTCAACATCGAGTATTCGGATCTTTATGTTCATCAGTCTGACTACCAGTCTTCGTGCGCCACGGTCATGCTGCTCGACTGCTCGCACTCGATGATCCTTTACGGCGAAGACCGTTTCACGCCCGCCAAGCGCGTCGCCATGGCGCTGGCCCATCTGATCCGCACGCAGTTTCCGGGCGACACGCTGAATCTGGTTCTCTTCCACGACATCGCGGAAGAGGTGCCGGTCTCGCAACTCTCTCGCGTCCGCGTGGGGCCGCACTACACCAATACGCGCGACGGATTGCGCCTGGCGCAACGCATTCTGGCGAAACAGAACAAGGACATGAAGCAGATCGTCATGATTACCGACGGCAAGCCCTCGGCACTGACTCTTCCCGACGGGCGCGTTTATAAAAACGCATTCGGCCTCGATCCGCTGGTCATCGAGGAGACGCTCGAAGAGGTCTCGCGCTGCAAGCGCTCCGGCATCATGATTAATACATTCATGCTGGCCAGCGACTTCATCCTGATGCAGTTCGTGCAGAAGATCACGGCCATGTGTCGCGGCAAGGCCTACTTCACCACGCCGCAGACGCTGGGCAACTATCTGCTGATGGACTTCATGTCGCGCCGCTCGAAGACGGTTCACTGAGCACTTATAGAACAATTCGATGTTTGGCGTAGAGTTGGTCCATCTTTTTAAAATCGTCATCCTGAGCGAAGCGAAGGACCCCCGTATTTTTCTTCCTAGTCGCAAAGAGTTTCAGGAAAGTCAAGCTGATTTGAAAAGTAACGTTCTCCATTGGGACTTGCTGCCGCTTCAGGCAAAATGCGGGGGTCCTTCGCTTCGCTCAGGATGACGGCGTCAAGGGGTATTAGAGCTCTATCGTAAACGTGAAAATACCTCAGTCCGGAGTGACGAACTCCAGATGCGACGGATACTTTGGCGATGCATAGATCGTCTGCGTCGCAGCCTTGTATGCGCTGGCCGGAGCCGACATGATGTTCGGCACGAACGTCTGCGGATTGCGGTCGTAGAGCGGAAACCAGCTCGATTGCACCTCCACCATGATGCGGTGTCCCTTCAGGAAGGTGTGATCGGCCCCGTGCAGACTCCATCGGTACTCGGTCACCTCGCCGGGCTGAACCGCCTCCGGCCTCTCGAAGCTCTTCCTGTATCGCGCGCGGAAGATCTCGTCGGCGATCATCAACTGATATCCGCCCATGTCGTCGTCGGCGTCCTTCGGATACACATCGATCAGCTTCACCACCCAGTCCGCGTCGCTTCCCGTGGTTGCGGCGTACAGATGTGCGATCACATCGCCGGTCACGGTGACATCATGATCGAGCGGCGGCGTGGTGAAGTTCACCAGGTCCTTGCGGTCGCTGACAAAGCGCTGGTCCTCGACCAGCCACGTCTTCCATTTCGACCCGGCGCCATAGGTGGACTGAATCGGCCTGTGCCGGTAAGGAATCGGATTGGCAGGATCGGCCACGTAGCTGGCCTTGGCATCGGTCTTCGGAGGCTCGAAGCTCAACCCGTTGTTCGCGGCGAAGTACAGCTTTGCCGGATGGAACCCATCCTTGGGCGGCCAGGTATCGTATCGCTGCCACTGGTTGACTCCGGTGCGGAAGCTAGCCGTGTTCTTCAGGTCAAAACCGGGCCGGTCTTTCAGATATTTTTCAAAGAAGGGCGCTTCGATAGTCTTTCGATACGAATCGCCCGTTGCCGAGCCGAAGTTCAAAGCGCCCAGATGCTGCGTGACGGGAACCCATCCGCCGTGGTTCCACGGCCCCAGCACCATGAAGAGATCATGATGAGCGTCATGCTGCTCCAGCGCCGCGTATTCGGCCTGCGTGCCCCACATGTCCTCCTGGTCCCACCAGCCGCCCACCTCCAGCGTCGGAACCTCCACTTTGGTGAGGTGCGGCTCGACCGCCATCGCCTGCCAGAACGGCGTGTATGCGGGCTGCGACAGAAACGCCCTGGCCGTCGGCAGATCGCTCATTCCCGCAGCGGCTGCGGCTCCGGCAAAGCTGCCATTGTGCAGAAAGAAGTCGTAGGCATCTTCCTTTGCGTCTACGGGAATGGTCGTCTTCTGTGCCTCAAGCATCTGCACGTAGTCGAAACCATAGGTCTGGCGGAAGGCTCCGTTATGGAAGAAATCGTCGCCTATCCAGACATCGGTCATGGGAGCCTGGGGCGAGATCGCCTTGACCGCGGGATGCGCGTCGATGCCCGCCATCATGGCCAGAAATCCCGGGTAGGAGATACCCATCACTCCCACGCGGCCATTGTTATTGGGAAGATTCTTCAGCAGCCAGTCGATGGTGTCGTGCGTGTCGGTGGTCTCGTCGATGTCGTTGCTGGTCTTGTGTTCGACGATGGGATGGTTCATCACGAACCTGCCCTCGGACGCATACCTTCCGCGTATGTCCTGGAAGACGAAGATGTAGCCGCTGGCCGCAAGTTCTGGCTTGATCGCGTTCACTCCGTCGGACGAATTACTCTCTACGCCATAAGGTGTGCGCTGCATCAGGATTGGCAGCGGCTCGCCTGCCTTCTCTGAACCGGCGGGCCGCAGAATAACGGTATGCAGCTTCACGCCATCGCGCACCGGAACCATGGCTTCGGCGCGCTCGTACTCGCGGAAGTGGTTCAGGAGCTGCGGTTCCACCTTCTGCGTTTGCGCTGCCAGCGGCAGGCACGAGACCAGAAGCAGAGCTGCAACCAGACGACTCTTCCTCAACAAAGTTGACACGGGAACCTCACACATCCCACCCGCATCTGGCGATAAGACCGCCAGATACGGAGCACCCAAAATTCTTTTCATGTAGGCTACTTTAGCGCAGCGGGCGTAGCGGCGCACTCAAAACCAACCCGTTTATGGGCTCCATCGCAGAAGGGACGGAGCTCGCTATGACCGCATCGGCACAGTGAAATTGCAGGCTTGCCCGCCAAATCCCACTCCTTGCCATTCGCATCAACCAACTTAATCGGTCCTTCCACGTGGAGAGGGCCATTGGGACGTACAGTAATCTTCACAGCTTCGTCTGACATGGTCTGGTGTTCCTTTCTATAGTGAGGACAGCATAACACTCCGGCTCATTGCTGAGCGTCTGAGCCGTGCCCGCCCGTGAGGTTGCAATTCTTTTTTGTGTTGCACTACTCTGAAGGAAAGGAAATTGTGATATCCGGCACAACGCTATGGGCAACCTGCAGATGAAACCCAGCACCATCGAAGACACTCTTGCGATTCTCAAGGGAGCCGCGCCCATAACGTCAAAATCAGTGGAGCGATGCAGCGAGTGCGAGCGCCGCACCATGCCTCTGTTCTGCAACCTCAGCTATCGAGCCCTGCAGTACCTGGAGAACATCGGCACGCGGGTCACTCTGCCCGGCGACTCGGTGATCTTCAAGGAAGGCGAACAGGCGAAGGATGTGTTCATCCTCTGCGAAGGACAGGCGAAGCTCTACCTGACCTCGCGTGACGGCCACGTGATGATTCTGCGGCTGGCCTCGGCGGGCGACATTCTGGGCCTGAGCGCGACGCTCAACAACACGCGCTTCGAGGTGACAGCCGAAACCCTGGAGCCTTCGAGCCTGCTCAGCATCAGCCGCGAGGAGTTTCTGGCCTTCCACAAGACCTTTGGAGAGGTCGCCGAACGCACCTCGCAGGTGCTGGCAGAGAACTATCGCGAGGCTTTTCTGTATGCGCGGAGGCTGGCGCTCTCGGGATCGGCCTCGGGCCGCCTGGCGCGTCTGCTGCTGGATTGGGCCACGACATCACCCTCCGCATCGTCGAGCAAGCAGGAGCTTCGCTTCACCATGGCGCTCACGCACGAAGAGCTGGCCAACATGACCGGAACCAGCCGCGAGACCGTGACCCGCACCCTGAACCGGTTCGAGCGCGACGGCCTGATCGCGCGTCAGGGAGTCCTGATTATCATCCGCAACGCCCAGCGCCTGAATCAACTCGCGCAATAAAACACTATACGGATTGTCGTGATGCAAGCGCCTTCGGCGCTGCCGCCGCATGTCGCAAAATGGAGCATTCATTTGCTGCGAGAAGAGTGAATGCTGGCAGTACACTTAGGGGAAAGGGCGCATCCAAAGAAGAGCATCGGACAAATGGGGGCCTCAGGCACTGAGGAGAACGATTTTGGAAAAGGTCTTAATTGTTGAAGATGAGCTGTATGCCCGGACCGGCCTGACTGAACTCATTCAGAGTTGGGGATATGAGGCGGAGGATGCCGCCGATGGCGTGGAGGGCTTCGAAAAAGTTCTCTCCTGGTCGCCGGCCATCGTGGTGACCGATCTGAAGATGCCGCGCATGGACGGCATGGAGCTGCTCAGCCGCCTGGCGGCGCTGCCGCAGAAGATTGCCGTCGTCATGCTGACCGCGCAGGGGTCTATCGAGTCGGCGGTCGAGGCCATGCGCCGCGGAGCCTACGACTACATTCCTAAACCGATCGATCCGGTGCGGTTGAAGACGGTTCTGCTCAATGCCAGCCAGCAGCATGACTCCAATCTGAACGTAGAACTGGAGGTATCGCGGCGCAAGCTGCGCGATATCGGCGTCATGGGGCCGCTGGTGGGCGCCTCCACGCAGATGAAGTCGATCTTTTCACTGATCGAGCGCATCGCTCCCTCGAACGTCAGCGTTCTGGTGACCGGCGAGAGCGGCACGGGAAAGGAGCTGGCTGCGCGCGCGCTGCATGAGTTGAGTTCGCGCCGGAACCAGCCGTTTGTTGCCGTCAACTGCGCCGCCATTCCCGAGACGCTGATCGAGAGTGAAATCTTCGGACACGAAAAAGGCGCGTTTACCGGAGCGGTCGAGCGCCGGGCCGGATGTTTTGAGCTGGCCGAGGGCGGAACTCTGCTGCTCGACGAGATCGGCGAGATGCCTGCGGCCACTCAGGTTAAGCTGTTGCGCGTGCTCGAAGACAGAAAGCTGCGCCGTCTGGGCAGCAAGGTGGAGACGCCGGTAGATGTCCGCGTCATTGCGGCGACCAACCGTGATCCCGAACAGGCCGTGGCATCGGGCGATCTGCGCGGCGATCTGTACTACCGCCTGAATGTCTTCAACATTCAGATGCCGCCGCTCCGCGAGCACGCCTCCGATATACCCATGATCGCCCACAAGATGATTGCCGATAT
>WQYS01000120.1 GCA_009781125.1 Acidobacteriaceae bacterium
AGATTGGCCCTGCCCTCCAAACCCATCCTTCGCCGTGCATGCGCTCTTGCCGTTACTGCGGCGATTGGACTGATGGCGGGCTGCGGAGGAGGCCCCTCCACCACCAGCAATCGCGTCAGTACCACAACCAGCGTTCAGTTCGGCGCCTCGCCTAATCCAGCAACCGCGGGCGCTGATGTCACATTAACGGCGAGTGCATTTCTCGTCGCCTCCTGCGCCCCTAAATGCCCGGGGATGATTCCCATCGGCTCCGGCACGATCACTTTTTATGATGGTTCCACTTCGCTGGGGAATGCGCAGATCGATAACGGAGTAGCTACTATGACAGTAAATACTCTGGCGGCGAACATGACCCACCAGCTTACAGCGGTTTATGCCGGCGATACAAACCACCCGGCAGGCACGTCGCAGGTAGTCTCGCTGACAATCAACGGGAAGAATCTAACTTCCTGGATTGAAGTCAACCTTGGTGTATCGCCGAATCCTGCAACCCCGGGCGCTGACGTCACATTGTCGGTGTATGATGTATACCTCGTATACTCCTGTATCCCTCAGTGCCCGGGGATGGTTCCCATCGGCTCCGGCACAATCACTTTTTATGATGGTTCGACTCCGCTGGGGACTGAGCAGTTCACAGGCGGAGAAGCTGCTACTATGACAGTAAATTCTCTGGCGGCAAACATGACCCACCAGATCACAGCGGTTTATGCCGACAATTACGGCACTCCGGGAGGTACGTCAACTGCGGTCCAGTTGACCGTCAGCGCGGAGCCTCTGAATGCAAGCATCACTCAACTCAGCGTCTCGCCGAATCCAGCAACCGTGGGCGATGATGTCACTCTGACGGCGAATGTATACCACATCATCAACCCCTGCACCCCTAAGATTCCCTGCTTGGTTCCCATTGGCTCCGGCTCGGTCACTTTTTATGATGGTTCTACTTCGCTGGGGACTGCAGAGATCGCTGACGGTGTAGCCACTATGAAAGTAAATTCTCTTGAGGCGAGCATAACCCACCAGCTCACAGCGGTTTATGCCGGCGATGCAGACACCGCGGGAAGCATGTCGGACGTAGTTTCGGAGACGATCAACTGAGTTCGTTCAAATTGACAGCCCCAGGCTCTATGGCTATCCTTAATGAAGTGAACATTCGTCTGCATCACGGTCACCACCATCATCATGCGCAGAGCGTGTTGGCGGCCGTGCCTGGGACGAAATAGCACCACAACCAGGATTTCAAAAAAGGCCCGCTAACGCGCAACTCGCGAGCGGGCCTTTTTGCTGTGCGAGTGCGCTTTACCGAGTCACCCGAGGAGAAATATGAAAGTTGAAGACGTAAAGATCGATTTTGCCAAGATGGACGGACTGGTTCCGGGCATCGTCCAGGACGCCAGGACCGGCGAGATGCTGATGCTGGGTTTCCTGAACGAGCTCAGCTACCAGAAGACGCTGGAGTCAGGCTTTGTCACCTTCTGGAGCCGGACCCGCAACAAGCTGTGGATGAAGGGCGAAAGCAGCGGCAACCGCCTGCGCATCCTCGAAGCCTCCACCGACTGCGACAACGACACCATCCTGTTCAAGGTCGAGGTCGAGGGCGATGGACTGGTCTGCCACGAAGGCACCGTTAGCTGCTTTACCAAGCCAATTGTGAAAGGGACGAACTGATGAGCGAGAAGAAGGTACTGAAGCTGGGAATTCCCAAGGGAAGTTTGCAGGATGCAACCATAGCTCTGTTTGAGCGCGCCGGGTGGAGGATCTTCGCCAATGGCCGCAGCTACTTCCCCGCCATCGACGACGCCGAGATCGAGTGCATGCTGGTGCGGGCACAGGAGATGGCGCGCTACGTTGCGCACGGCGCGCTCGACGCCGGGCTGACGGGCAATGATTGGGTCATGGAGAACCAGCACGATGTCGAGTACGTCTCCAGCCTCACCTACTCCAAGCAGAGCCGCCAGAAGGTGAAGTGGGTGCTGGCCGTGCCCGAGGATTCGCCGTTCCAGAAGGCCGAAGACCTCGCCGGCAAGACTATCGCCACCGAGCTGGTCGAGTTCACCCGGCGCTACTTTGCCGGGAAGAACATTCCCGTGAACGTCGAGTTCAGCTGGGGAGCGACCGAGGTGAAGCCGCCCACGCTGGCCGACGCCATCGTCGAGGTCACCGAGACGGGAAGCTCGCTGCGCGCCAACCGCCTGCGCATCATCGAGGTGCTGATGGAGAGCGAGACGCAGTTGATCGCCAACAAATCCGCGTGGAAGGACCAGTGGAAGCATAAGAAGATCGAAAACATCTCGCTGATGCTGAACGCGGCCATCGCCGCGCAGGGCCGCGTGGGTCTGATGCTGAACTCGCGCAAGGACTGCCTTCCTGCTGTGCTGCAGGTGCTGCCTGCGCTGAACTCGCCTACTATTTCGCAGTTGAGCGACGGCGAGTTCGTGGCGCTGAACACGATCCTCGATGAATCCGAGGTCCGTGACGTGATTCCCCGGCTGAAGGCTGCGGGCGCAACCGGTATCGTTGAGTATCCGTTGAGCAAGGTGGTCGTATGAAGCTGATCCGGACCTTTGGCCGAAGCGCTGCAAGAGCCGCCGCCAGCATCAAAGTGATCGAGCAGCGAGGCGCAGCGAACACGGCTAAAGTCGAACCCATGGTCCGCAGGATTCTCGCTGACGTGCGCAAGAGCGGCGATGCCGCTCTGCGCCGTTACGCGGAGAAGTTCGACAGACTAGGCAAAGGCGATTCGTTGCTGGTCTCGCGCGAGGAGATGCAGGCAGCGTGGCAGTCCACCGCACCGGAGTTGCAGGAAGCCATGATGCTTGCGCGGATTCACATCTACGCCTTCGCCGATGCGCAGTTGCCCGACGAGTGGATGATAAAGCCTTTCAGCGGCTATGAAGTTGGACAGATCATTCGTCCGCTGGAGAGCGTAGGCTGCTACGTTCCTGGCGGACGCTATCCGTTGCCCTCGACCTTGCTGATGACGGCGACTCCGGCGCAAGTGGCCGGAGTCAGCCGCGTAGTTGTGTGCTCACCCAAACCTGCGCGAGAGACGCTGGCCGCCGCATGGCTGGCTGGCGTAACCGAGTTCTATCGCATCGGCGGAGCGCAAGCCGTTGCTGCGATGGCCTACGGAACCGAGACTATCGCGCGTGTGGACAAGATCGTCGGCCCCGGAAATCTATTTGTAACCGCTGCTAAAACAATTGTTTCTTCCGAGTGTGGAATCGACATGCCCGCCGGTCCGACGGAGATCGTCGTCACCAGCGAGAAAGGCGGCGCTGCCGGAATTGCATCTGATCTGGTGGCACAGGCAGAGCATGATCCAGAAGCTCTTCCCATCATGATTACCAGCAACGAGGCGCTTGCCAAGGCGGTCCTCGCCGAGGTGAAGGTGCAGGCGGAGAATAACGCCATCGCCAAACAGTCGCTGGCCGCGCAGGGACACATATTCGTAACTAAAACTGTTACAGAAGCGCGCGAGTTGACCAATCGCCTCGCACCTGAACACCTGACCGTTGACACCATGGCCGATCTGAAGTGGGTGGAGAACGCCGGAAGCATCTTCGTCGGCGACTACTCGCCGCAGTCGATGGGCGACTACGTCTCCGGCCCGAATCACGTTCTGCCCACTGGCCGCGCGGGCCGCGTGCGCGCCGGGCTCAGCGTGATGGACTTCGTGAAGGTAATTACGGTGCAGGCGTATACGCGAAAGGGACTCGGGGCGATTGGCCCGCACGCGATTGCGCTGGCCGAGGCCGAAGGCTTGAAGGCTCATGCCGAGAGCGTGCGCATACGAATGGGAGCAACCCGATGATAGAGACGAAGACGGTGAAGCCGCGCAAGCTGGTCGAAACCATGCCCGAGTATCATCCTCCGCTCGCCGGGCGCGACGCGCTGCGGCTGGACTTCAACGAGAACACGCTGGCTCCCTCTCCGCGAGTGATGGAGCGGCTGCGGCAGATCACTGGCGAAGGGCTGACGAAGTATCCCGAGCGCGAGCCTGTGGAGCGGGTCGTTGCTGCACACTTCGGCTTGAAGCCGGACCAGGTTCTGCTGACCAACGCCGTAGACGAAGCCATCCATCTGATGTGCTGCACCTTTCTGGAGGACGGCGATGAAGCGATTATCTGCACTCCTACTTTCTTCATGTACGACGTGAACATCAGCATGTTCACTCGCGGCCTGGTGAAGGTACAGGCCGGCGCATCGCTGGAGTTTCCGTTCGAGCGCTACATGGCAGCAATCACGAACAAGACTAAGCTGATGATCGTCGCATCGCCGAACAATCCCACCGGCGCAACCATAAGCCGCGAACAGTTGCTGGCTATCGCAAAGGCCGCGCCGCAAGCGGTGCTGCTGGTTGATGAAGCCTACTATCACTTCCACGGCGAGACGGTGATTGGCGATCTTGCGCAGGCGCCGAATATCGTTGTGGCGCGCACCTTCTCCAAGGCCTACGGACTCGCCAACCTGCGCATCGGAATGCTGGCCGGCAGCGCGGAGATCATGAAGCATCTGCGCAAGGTGAGTTCGCCCTACAACGTGAACGGCGTGGCGCTCGACTGCCTGCAAGCGGCTATCGAAGACGACGCCTATCTGGCGTGGTATGTCGATCAGATTCACGCAGGACGCAGACGGATAATGGACGGACTCGACAAACTCGGCATCGGCTGCTTTCCCAGCGAGGCAAACTTCGTTTTAATGAAGATTGGCCCGAAGCATAAAGATTTTGTAACCGCCATGCGCACACATGGCGTTCTGGTGCGCGATCGCTCGTCTGATCCGGGCTGCGATGGCTATGTGCGCATCACCGTCGGAGTCGAGCAGCACGTCACAAAGGGACTAGAGGCTGTCGAAGCCTCGCTGAAAGAGATTGGGTGGAAGAGATGACAGCACGCACGGCAACTATCGAACGCAACACGACAGAAACTCAGATTGCACTGAAGCTGACGATTGACGGAGAGGGCGTCTACAAGGTTTCGACAGGGATTCGATTCTTCGACCACATGCTGGAGCTGTTCACGCGGCACGGCGGCTTTGATCTGACGCTTACCTCTACGGGCGATCTCGATGTCGATCAGCACCACTCGGTCGAGGATATTGGCATCGCGCTGGGCGAGGCGTTCAACGAGGCGCTCGGCGACAAGAAAGGCATCCTGCGCGCCGGATACTTTGTGATGGCAATGGACGAGACGCTCGCCGTAGCCGCCGTCGATCTGAGCGGGCGCGTAGCCTGCGTGGTGGACGACAAGGTGAAGGTGCGGCAGGTAGGCGACCTGCAAAGCGAGCTGCTGCCAGACTTCTTCGACGGCTTCGCACGCGGAGCCAAGGCTAACGTACATGTAAAGACGATGTACGGGCGATCCAATCACCACAAGGTCGAGGCCATCTTCAAGGCCTTCGCACGCGCGCTGCGCGGAGCCTGCTCGCGCGACGAAAGAATGAAGGAGATACTGCCGAGTACGAAGGGTTTGCTGTGATTGAGGTCATCGACTACAAGGCGGGAAATCTGACCAGCGTGCTGAAGGCGCTGCGGTATCTGGGCGCAGAAACACATGTTACGCAGTCGCCGGAGGATGTGCGTAAGGCAAGCAAGATTGTGCTGCCCGGAGTGGGGCACTTTCAGGCGACGCAGTTACTGGAGGACCTCGGCCTGACAGAGGCCGTGCGTGAGAGCGTGCGCAGAGGCGCGTGGTTTCTGGGGATCTGCGTTGGTCTGCAATGGCTGTTCGAGGGATCGACTGAAGCTCCATCGACCGCGGGGCTGAAGCACTTTACCGGAATGTGCGAACGGTTTCCAGCTCAGTACAACGGCGCAGAGCTGAAGTCGCCGCACGTGGGCTGGAACTCACTCGAAAGTATCTGCGGCAGTTCGAAGCTGTTGCGCGGTGTAGACGAAGGTGGGTTCGTCTATTTCACGCATTCGTGGCGCGCTCCTATTGTGGATGAAACCGTAGCTATTACAAATTATGGTGGAGCATTCACCGCCGCTGTCGAGCGCGAGAATTTGATGGGAGTTCAGTTCCATCCCGAAAAATCCGCTGCGGTCGGGATGAAGGTTTTCGGGAATTTTGTGGAGCTTTAATGTTGACCAAGAGAATCATCGCCTGCCTAGATGTGCGTGACGGGCGCGTCGTCAAGGGAGTGCAGTTCGTCGATATCATCGACGCCGGAGACCCGGCAGAGCTGGCGCATCGTCATGCCGCATCAGGTGCCGATGAGATCGTCCTGCTCGATATCACCGCTACGCACGAGGGCCGCGGAACTCTGCTCGATACCGTGAAGCGCGCGGCTGCACAGCTCTTCGTTCCCTTCACCGTGGGCGGCGGCATTCGCAGCGCGCAAGATGCAGAGGCCGTCTTCAACGCCGGTGCCGACAAGGTGAGCGTCAACTCATCCGCCATTGCGCGGCCTGAGCTGATCGGCGAGATCGGCAACAGCTTCGGCGCACAGGCGGTCATTGTGGCCATCGATGCCCGGCGGGCAGCTGGTTCCGACGATCCCGTCCGCGACGCCGAGGTCTACGTCGCCGGCGGACGTAAGCCTACGGGCCGCAAGGTCGTCGAGTGGGCGCGCGAGGCCGAGCAGCGCGGCGCAGGCGAGATTCTGCTGACCAGCATGGACACCGACGGCATGCGCACCGGCTTTGACTGCGAGTTGACCGCGCGCGTCAGCGAGGCGGTGCAGATTCCTGTCATCGCTTCGGGCGGAGCGGGCAGCGCCGAGCACTTCGTCGAGGTCTTTGGACGCGGCAAGGCCGACGCCGCGCTCGCCGCCAGCATCTTCCACTTCGGCGTAACCGACTCGCGCGAGTTGAAAGCACAGTTGCAGCAGGCAGGGGTCAGCGTGCGGCTGCCGTGCTGATGGACCTGCGGTGGCCCTTGAGGTTCGTCGCCACTTCAAGCTAAATGCGGGGGTCCTTCGCTTCGCTCAGGATGACGGCAATATAAGGTGATGACGTCAATATAAGGTGATGGCGGCAATATAAG
>WQYS01000121.1 GCA_009781125.1 Acidobacteriaceae bacterium
CAGATGAATACTTTCCCTTGAGAAATATTGCTACTTCGGACGAAATACAGGGATCCTTCGCTTCGCTCAGGATGACGGTGTTAAGGGGACATCGCGGTCTACAGTAAATACGAAATTGCCATAAAAATTCACGCCACACCTATAGAACGGGCCTTCAGCCCTTGTTTTTCGATTGGATACCTGTACCCAGGGCTTCGCCCTGGGCTGGTATAGAACGCGCCTTCAGCGCTCGCGTTTCATTGGTTGTCCTTTTTGGATTGGTTGAGCGGCTTGCGCGCGAAGTAGCAGAGAGAAAAGGCCAGCAGGCCAAACATGAGGACGCTTACCCAGTCATGATACAGAGGATTCAGCGTGCTGAAGCGGGGGAAGGTCTTGTCCCAGTGCTGCTCGTATATCTTGACTCCGACGCCCAGCAAGCCTACGATACCGCCCGCCGCGATCAGGCCGGAGGCATACAGGCTGCCGGAAGATATCTCCGACTCCGACTCTGATTGCACCCCTTGTCTTGCCAGGGCGCGGTCAACCATCCAGCGCGCCGCTCCGCCGGCGAAGATCGCCAGCGTCGTGGCAATGGAAAGGTAGGCTCCCACGGCCAGCGTCAGCGAGCGCACCCCGAGCAGCTCCACCATGATGACCAGCGCCACGCCCAGCAGCACCAGCGACCACGGCAGCTTGCGGCTGAGAATTCCGTTGATGACCGTAGCCATCAACCGGCCCTGCGGAGCGGCGGCCTTCTCGCTGCCGATGCCCTGCGTCCACTGAATCTCGATCTGTCCCGTGGCTGGGTTGTAGAGATACTTGCCGTCGGCCAGCGACTCCGAGCCGATGACGTTCAGCAGAATGTAGCTGCGGACGTTCGGCAGCTCTTCGGAGGCGCGGTCGCCCTGTGCGAGCGCGATGCGGTCGCGGTTGAAGCTGCCTTGGTTCTGCACGCCATCGGGAAGCTGCGCCAGCGAGATGGCGACAGGCTGCGGAAGCCGCTGGAAGCTCTCCAGAGCCGTGTTCATAGCGTTGAGCGTCCATCCGATGAAGAAGACCGAGATGATGACGCCGATCATGATGGCAAGCTGCTGCTTCCACGGAGTCGCTCCGATGATGTAGCCGGTCTTGAGGTCCTGCGAGGTGTCTCCGGCGTTGGAGGCGGCGATGCAGACGATGCCTCCAACGGTGATCGCCAGAGCGCCGAAGGCAGGCGCGGTCCAGCCCTTGACCAGAAAGACCGCTGCCGTAGCCATCAGCGTGGCAATGGTCATGCCCGAGACCGGAGAGGCCGACGAGCCAACGAGTCCCACGATGCGCGCCGAGACCGTAACGAAGAGGAATCCAAAGATCACCACCAGAACGGAAGCTGCGAGATTGGCGAGCGCTCCCACCTGCGCGCCGGGAACCGGCTTGAACTGGAGGAAGAACCAGAGTAGAACGACGAGAAGCGCAGAGCCGCCGATGACGACCGACCAGGGAAGATCATGCTCGATGCGCGAGCGTCTGGAACTGGCCGATTGCGAAGATGCCTTCTTCCCGATGCTGCGGAAACCTTCGGCCAGCGCCGCAAAGATTGTCGGCGCTGTCCGCAGCAGCGTAATCAGGCCGCTGCACGCCACTGCTCCCGCTCCCATGGGCCGCACATATGTTGACCAGAGCGCGGATGGCGTCATATCGCGGATCAGCATCGTGCCCGGATAGAGCGGTGCGTTCAGGCGCGATCCGAAGAAGTAGATGGCAGGCATCAGCACCAGCCAGGAGAAGACGCCTCCGGCCAGCAAAATGGCGGCCACGCGAGGGCCGATGATATAACCCACGCCGAGGTATTCGGGCGTAACGTCGGCGCGAAGGCTTGCGCCCTTCAATAGCCTTTGTGGCCCGATGTTGAAGTCGCGCGCCGGAGTTCCCGGGAAGAGGCGAAACAGATTCTCGTTCTGGAATAGCGTGTAGAGGCCGCCCAGTCCAAGCCCCAGAAAGACGCGCGAGGCGAAGCTGCCACCGCGCTCGCCAGCCATCAGCACGTCGGCGCAGGCCGTGCCCTCGGGATAGGTGAGTACGCCGTGCTCCTCGACGATGAGTTGGCGGCGCAGCGGAATCATGAACAGCACGCCCAGCCAGCCTCCGAAGAGCGCCAGCGCGAAGATGCGCGAGGACTCCAGATCGAAGCCGAGAAAGATCAGCGCCGGAAGCGTGAAGATCACTCCGCTGGCGATGGACTGGCCTGCGTTGCCCGTGGTCTGGACGATGTTGTTCTCAAGGATGCTGGCGCGTCCGAAGGCGCGCAGGATCGAGATCGAGAGCACCGAGATGGGAATCGACGCCGCCACCGTAAGTCCCGCGCGCAGGCCCACGTAGACGGTCACGGCGCCAAAGAGCAC
The DNA here is from genome assembly GCA_009781125.1 of Acidobacteriaceae bacterium. The sequence goes on from WQYS01000121.1 coordinate 2,361, forward strand.
TCCGAAGACCGCGCCCAGCAGAAGGGCGCGGATGGTGAACTCGGGGCGGGTCTCGCTGGCCGGAATAAATGGTTGAAAGGCGGGTCGGGTAGTCGTAGCCATCATGCTCTCCGGGTTTGTCGCGCGTTACGCCGGGTGAATCTTGGTGTGCAGACTTAAGATACGTGTTTTTCGCTCTTCTTTCTTGTTTGAATGAAAAGTCGAGGAAGAGCGCGAGGGGATACAAAGAGCTGAACTCAGCGAAACTCCTCAACGGTGAAGCTGATTCAGAGAACGGCTTCGGAGGCTCCTCAAGACGATGTGTACTACATAGGACTGGATGTGCACAAGAAAAAGATCGGTTATTGCGTCAAGGACGCGGCCGGGTATCAGACCTCTCTGATCGAATGATAAGGAGAAAAAACGAGATCAAAATTACTTCGGCTGTGTCACCGATGGCGCATCTACTCCCTGAACTGACTTCACAGGATTGACCTGAGCATTCAGATAGTCGCCCAGATCCTGCACATCCTGCACCGTGCCAACCATCGGAGGCATGAAGCGGCGATACGGCGAGTCGGGCTTGTAGTCGTGCAGTATGGCAATGAAGCTGTCGATCCCGGCGCGGTCGCGTCCATCCAGATAAGTCACCATGGGACGATACCCATGCAGCGTATGACAGGAACCGCACTCGCCGCGGAAGATCGCCTCGCCGCGTGAATAACTTGACGGCGCGCTGCTGTTCTTGCTCCACACCCATTGCGTGTGGACCAGGTAGCCCTCCGCGTTGTACTGCTGCACTCCGGGAACGCGCGTGCCGTTCACAAACATCCAGCGTCCTATGACGTAGGGCTTGCGCAGCATCTCGCGGGAGTACTCGCCTGCTCCGGTGGCAATCAAAGCCAGCAGCAGAATGCTGACGGCTTGCCCAAGGTTGAATCCCCTGGGATTGCGATACGCCAGAAAGTAGGCCACGCACACAATCAGAACCGACGTGAGGATGACGAGGATCGACGTGCGCGTCAGTCCCGCGAAGACGCCCGGGCTGATGGTGCTGATCCCCAGCGTGAGCAGATATCGCTGCGAATAAGGAAGCATCGCATAGTACCAGGCCAGCAGAAATGGCGTAGCAACAAAGACCGGCATCAGCCACTTCACGCTCCATCTCACCAGCGAGGTCTTCAGCGCAGGCTGCTTATCGCCGTTGATGCGGCTGGCCGCGATCAGCATCCATATGCCCGCAAGCGAAGCGCAGATACCCATTCGCAAGACCAGGCTGGGCCAGTAGGTCGGATTGAAGAAGGCGTTCCAGAACTTCGAGGCCTCGTGGCCCGTGCCTGCAACCGAAAGCCACGTATCTCCCGGCGTGAGCATAAAGCTCAGGATGCCGTTGATGATGACCAGCGTGAAGAACGAGGCTGCTGCGTAGACCCAACCCACCGCGAGGTGCAGCTTGGGATCGACCTTGTTCCACGTGTAGAAGTAGACCGCCACCGTGGTCAGCTCGATCATGAAGAAGACCCACTCCATCGCCCAGCCGAAGACGAAGTTATGGATGAGCGTGCTGGTGGCCTCGGGATTCGTCAGTCCGATGGCGAACCATATAGCCACGCCCGAGACTGTGCCAAACACAGCCGTCAGAATCAGGAAGAACTTCGTATGACGGACAAGCTGAGCCAGCCAGGCCTCGCGCAATCCGGAGTCCTGCATACGCAGAGCCTTGCGCTCGGCCAGCGGCAGATAGAGGCCTCCGCCCACGGCGAACTGCGAGATCATGACGTGGAAGATGGCAATGATGCCGATCACCCAGCCGGAGCCAAGCAGCGGAATCTCCCAGAATGGATAGTTCATGATGGCTCCTTTACCGGATGGTCCAATATCCAACGATGGTGGTCACGACCAGCGCGAGTACGATCAGCAGGCCAAAGTAGTGCGCCATGCGGGCGCGGCGTCCGAAGCCCGTCTGCCTGTCGTAGAAGGGAATCAGAACCCACAGCAAGATAGCAACAGTAAATAGCAGCATTCCGCCGATCTCGCCAAACGCGCCGGGCAACAGCTTCAATATCTCGAAGGGACTCATGAAGTACCACTCGGGATGAATGCCGTTAGGCGCGGGAGCCAACGGGTCTACGGGCTTGCCCAGTCCCCACGGAAAGACCAGCGCCAGCAGAGCAAGAATGTTGAGCGTAATCAGCCACGCCGCAATATCTTTGCGCATGAAGTTCGGGAAGAAAGGCACCGACTTGCGCTGCGACGCGGGCAAAGCCTCCACCGAGGGCGGAGCAGCGTTGCCATGCCGCTGCACCAGATACAGGTGGAACGCGATCAGCATCAGGAACAGCGCCGGCAGCACCACAACATGAAGGGCGAAGAAGCGCTGTACCGTGAACTCGCTCACGTCGGGACCGCCACGCAGCATACTGGCGATGCCGTTGCCGATGAAGGGCACCGTCGTGGACATCTGCAAGCCGACCTTGGTGGCGAAGTAGCTCAGCTCGTCCATCGGCAGCAGATAGCCGGAGAAGCCGAAGACCAGCGTCAGCGCCAGCAGCCCCATGCCACTGAACCACCCGAACTCGCGCGGCTTGCGGTAGGCCTTCATGAAGAAGACCGAGAACATATGCACCAGAATGGCGAAGACCATCAGGTTGGCCGACCACGAATGGACGGAGCGGATGAGCCAGCCGAAGTGCATCACATAGGTGATCTGGTGGACCGAGTCGTAGGCCTCCGGGCCGGGCCGGTAGTACACCAGCAGCAGCACGCCGGTGAAGCACTGCACCAGAAAGAGAAACAGAGAGACACCGCCCCAGTAGTACCAGAAAGATTGAGAGTGCTCCGGAACGGTCTTGTGGCGTGCAAAGGCGTTCAGCTCCGAGAGGCCTAGACGCTCATCGGCCCAGTCGTAAACAGATGCGGCAATCGATTTCGTAGTCATTGCTTAATCCTTCGGCTCCATCATGCGCGCGAGACCACCACGCCGGTGTCGTTGACCGCCACCTTGAACAGCTTGAGCGGCTTGGGAGGCGGGCCGCTGACGTTGGCTCCGGTATAGGCGTTGTAGACGCCTCCGTGACAGCCGCAGTGAATGCGGTCGGCGCCGGGTTCGTACTGCACCGTGCAGCCTAGGTGCGTGCATACGGCGGTCAGCGACACCCACTCTCCGTTGGCATGATGAATGAGAACGGCGGGCGCGGCGCCGAACTTGAACATGAGAGCCGATCCGGGGGCCAGCTTGTTGGCGTCCTTGAGCGTGACTTCTTTCACCGCTGCCTCGGCCATCGCCGTCTCGTTCGACGAGTTCAGATAGCGATAGATGGGATACCCAAGCAGGCCGGCGTAGAAGACACCTGCCACTCCGGCGGCTCCAGCCAGAAAGGCGCGGCGCACGATAGAGAATTCGCTGCTCGCCTCTTCCACTTCCACGATATTTTCAGCGATCATTTTAGGTTCGCTCATAATCAGGCGGCTCCCTCCATGGTTTTCTCGGCGCGCGCCACAACTGAGATCAGCCAGCCCACAACGCCGAGGCCAACTATAAAAAGAACCAGGAAGAGACCGACAACGCCCCAGTTCGTAACCACACCACCATTCTGTGCTGTCCTATCCCACACGTTGAAACCCTTGCTCAGCAGCGTGAGGTCGCGCACGCCGTCGCGGTAGACGACCAGGGCAAGCATGGTCAGCAGCGTGACAAGCGCTCCGGTCCATCCCAGCCATCCTTTGGAGACCTTCCCGAAACCAGCCACCGCGCCAATAAGAACAGCCACCACAACCAGCAGCAGCCATCCGTAGCCAGCCATTCCGGCGTACTTATAAAGCGCGTGCGAGTGCAGGCCAGCCTTGACGACATCCGGCTGCACGGACGCGGCCCAGTAACCGGCAGCCAGATAAATCACCCCGAACAGGGCAGCGACCTTGCCTCCGAAACCCGCAAGCCAGGATTTCTCTTCCGGCGCAAACGTCGAGCGGCCTGCCAGGTAGACCATCCACAGGCCGCCGACCATCAGGCCACCGGCCAGCATGAGCAGCCAGCGCGGTTCGAGCGTCTGGTCACGGGGAGGCAGAAAGGCTCCCATCGCCGAGGCCGAGTACATCCTGCTCCAAACTTCGGGGCGCAACATCAGCGTCATGTTGGTGCTCAGCAGCCGAGCGACGGAGCCCGCCAGCAGCCACGCAATCGCTCCGACCCACCATGCGGACCTGCCTGCCTCCAGCCGCGCCGAAAATCTGTAGAGCAGCCAGTAGGTCAGCATGAGCAGCGCGATGACCGAAATCCAGTAAACGCCGATGAGCACGCTCGATGTATACAGAGCGCGTCCGTAGAGCACCTGCGCGAACAGTAACGGAGGCACGCCGAGGTTGATGACATAGGTCATCACGGTCGTAAGCCGCCGCGCCAGAGCGCGCGCCGCGACCCGTGGAGCAGGACCACGCGAAAGACTAAGCAAGACGGCAAGCAGCAGCCCACCGAGAAGCATCTCTACCGCGACAAAATGTAACGCGAGCGTGACGATATGGAGCAGCTTGAACAGCCATATCGGAGCAGGCAGTGGAATGGGATCGACTGCGGGAAAAGAATTCATAACTCAACTCAAAAGAATCGCTTAGCGC
>WQYS01000122.1 GCA_009781125.1 Acidobacteriaceae bacterium
GTCGAAAACTGTCCATATGCCGACCAGTTATTGGTGATGCGATAGTTCGCGTCGATGGAGGGCAGCGTGGTGAAGTAATTGCCGTGGTTGCGGACGAACGCCGCGGGATCGACCAGTGGGTTTCCACCTGGTTCGTTGGGGGCGATACAAACTCCAGGAACCAGACAGCCGAGGGTCTTGCCGTTGTCGGCCCACTGCATGGTGTTGATCTTGTAGTAGGAGAACTTCACGCCAGGGGTGATCTTCAGCTTGTTCGTCGCGTGGAACTCATACTCGGCGAAGGGTTGGAGCGAGTTGGTCCAGAAGCGTTCGTTGAAGTTTGGCAGCACCTGGTCCTGCCAGTTGTTCAGCGGGTTCGACGGAGTCTGGTGGCGGTTTGTCTTCGCCCACTCGTACCACACGCCCGCGCGCAGGACGCCGAACTTCGACACCTGGCTCAGGTTGGAGGTTTCGCCGTACTTGCGGTAGCTGTTGTACTTATCTACGCCGCAGGGAAGAGCTGAAACGCCCTTCTTGGTGACGATCTTGTCGCAGGGTGCGATCTGCATATCGTGGTAATACGTTGGATCAAGCTGGTGCGCCGGATCATTGTTGACAGCTGCCGGATCAGCGACGGTTGCGTCGTTGGTCATGGGCACCGCGTTTGAGAAAAACTCGTTGTTGTCGTAGTTGTAAGTGTAGGGCTTGATGTCGAGCGTGAAGCCGTGCCCAAGCTCGCTCTTCAGTCCAACGTACTCGAAGTCTGTGGGGACGTGGTAGCGGTTGTACTGGACGTTGAGATAGTTCATCGGATCAGAGTTGTCGGTCAGCATGAACTTCGTTCCTGAGCCGGCAAACCAGGACAACGGCCCGGTGCAGGTATAGCCGTTTCCTGCTCCAAACAACTGGCAGCGCGTGGGGCTGAAGTTGGGCGCGTTCGCATCCAGCTTGACCACTCCCGAATAGCCAGAGAGCACTGTCTTGCTTGCGAGGAGGTACTGCACCTTGATCGAGCCTGCATTGCGCTGCACGAAGTTGTAAGTCTGGTAGCCGTCCGAGGACATGTGGTGGACGTCCATCATGAGGCTCAGCTTGTGGTTGGAGAGCAGCGATCCTGAATCAAATGCTACGTCGTAGAGTTTGGTGTTCCACGAGCCGTAGTTGAAGTTGAAGCGCAGGCTCCGGACGGGCGAAACCTCGTGCGAAAGCAGATGAATCGATCCGCCGAACGGCGTGGGCCCAATGGTGGAGGCGGTGCCGGGCGAGCGGTCGAAGTCGGTGCTGCCGATCCACTGCGCGGGGAAGAAGGCCCAGGAGTGGTGGCTCGGCGTGTTGGTGTCGTAGAAGGGGATGCCGTCGAAGTCGATGTCGTAGCTGCCGTCGGGGAAGCCGCGGAAGTAGGTGTTGCTCTGGCCCAGGCCGACGCCGTTGGGGTTGGTCGTAAACGTGCCCGGAACCATCTGCACGATCTCGCCGAAGTCAGCCGTCGGCGGCAGGTAGTTGCGGATGAAGGTGGAGGTGATCTGGCTGCGCGCCGAAGTGGCGGCCAGCGACTGCGTCATCGGAGCCAGATCAGCGGCGATGGAGGGAACCTCGTCGGCACTCACCGTGATCTGCTCGTCCACCTTGTGGATCGCGAGCGAGATGGAGATATATCCCGGAGCGTCGGCGGTAAGGTGAATGTCGCTGCGGCGCGCGTTCTCAAAGCCGGAGGCCATGATCTCAAGCGAATATGTGCCCTCGGGCAGAGCGGTGAAGCTGAAGTTGCCACTGGCGTCGGTCGCGGTGCTGCGGGCGTCCTGGGTAGTGTCGTTACGAAGCGTGACGGCGGCATCGGCTACGACGCTGCCTTTGGGGTCGAGCACAGCGCCGGAGTAGGTGGTTGTAGCCTGTGCAGATAAACGGACGCTGGTTATGGCCAGCATTAACGTCAAGAGCATCCATATCGTACGTGGGCGCAAAAGCGATTTTGTCACGAAGTTCCTCCTGGAAGTTTGCAGGAATGACTACCCTGCATCTCCAGAAATAGAAGCCCCGTGTTGATGCTGTATTACGCCTATATGTACGGAAGGTAAAAGCCGCAGATGCTGCCGGTGAAGCTACTATAGCCGAGGGCTGGAACCCAGATAAAGTGTCGAGCAGGCGTGTGCGCGCCTGCTCAGCGGTTATTCTTCAGCACCGCCCTTTTCCCGGAAGGCTTTGCCTTGCCGCTCCGCTTGCCGCGGCTGGAACTGCGGCCTCGATCCGGCGCTGCAACGCCCGCAGGGGAATCGCTGCGCCGTGACCTCGACTCCAGCGCCAGCAGATCGTCGATACTCGCATTCTGATACGAGCCCAGATCGATGGGTTGGTTGCGCTGTTCGCGCTCCAGGCTGCCGTCAGCTTCGCGCCAGTCGAACGCAATTTTGAGCTCGCGCTCGAACCTGCGGGCGTCGCTTCTCTCCTGAGGCATCACGAAGGTGGTGGCTACGCCTCGGGCTCCGGCCCGCCCCGTGCGTCCGATGCGATGTACGAAGTCCAGGCTGGCGTTGGGCAGATCGTAGTTGACGACATGCGCAATGTCAGAGATATCGATGCCGCGGGCGGCAACGTCGGTCGCCACCAGCACGCGATGCTTGCCGTTGGCGAACCCCTTGAGGGCGGCCGTCCGCTGCGACTGCGAGCGGTCTCCGTGAATCGCGTCGGCATCGTGGCCGAGCTTTTGCAGCTTCTTCGAGATGCGGTCCGCGCCATGCTTGGTGCGCGAGAAGACGAGAAACGATCCCTCCTCCTGGTTGAGCATCTGGTCGAGCAGACCGAGCTTCTGGTCCTGCATCACCGAGCAGGCGCGCAACTCGACCTGATCGGACGGCTTCGAGGTCACGCCAATCTCGACGCGGACCGGATCCTTGACGTAGTCGCGCACGACCTCCTGAATCTCGACGTCCAGCGTCGCCGAGTAGCACATCGTCTGGCGCGCGCGCGGAACCGCCGCGACGATGCGGCGAATCGAGGGCAGAAAGCCCATGTCCAGCATGCGGTCCACCTCGTCGAGCACCAGCATCTCGACCTTTGAGAGATCGATCTCGTTGCGGCGCAGGTAGTCCTCCAGGCGTCCCGGCGTGGCCACGACGACGCGCGGCCCGCGGTCCAGTTGCTCAAGCTGGTTGTTCTCCGAGAGCCCGCCGCAGACGAGCACGGCATCGTGCTTCGCCGAGGGCACCAGCTTCCAGTAAACGTCGAGAACCTGCATGGCAAGCTCCCGCGTTGGCAGCAGGATCAGTGCGCGGACAGGGTTGCGCTTGCCGCGAGCGCTGGGCGCGGAGACCGCGTTCAGCCGCTCCAGCATGGGAACGAGAAAGCTCAGAGTCTTGCCGGTGCCGGTGGCGGCGGTGGCGAGGATGTCCTTGCCCGTGAGCGCCGGAGGAATCGCCTGCGCCTGCACCGGGGTTGGAGTGATGTAGCCCGCATCGGTCAGGCGCGTCTTCAGCGAGCCGGAGATGTCGAAGCTGGTAAACAGAGGGGTTTCAAGAAAGTCAGCAGCCTGGGGGGAGCCCAGTTGCTTCGATAGCTTTGTAGTAGTCAAAATTTAGTCCTTCGTTGTAGGCCGTCACGCGGACGGGCGCTATGGAATGCAGATTAGGATGCGGCCTGCGCATCGTGGATTCCGGAGTATCAGTTTTGCCCTGTATTTTCAGACCAAAGAACTGCTGCACGGCGAGGAAGATACATCTTCCATCAGAGCCAGAGCATTGGGAATCGCTTCTGCGGTCTCTGGCCAGTCCGAATCCACTCAAGACTCTACCGCGAAGCCGACAGCCGTCCAGGCTGTCTCTCTAATAAGGATAGCATTTACAGCACTCATAAGCACTTGAAATGATCCGGGGCGGAAGCCTGTAAGCGCTAAGATAACCGTCCTTTGCACAAAACGCAGTCGCTTCCAGGTACGCCAGGCCTTTAGGTCTGGCTTCTCTGATACAAGCGAAGGAAGAGGCTTCAGGTCGCCGCGGCGACTATGCCTTTTCGATGCAGCAAAAGCACTATCCCAGGGGCTAGAGCCCCGGCCTATCTGGTTTCGGGGAACCGAAAATAATTGCGCTGATTTACGCAAGCCGGTCTAGCCCGGAGATGCTTACTTCTGCGCCGCGCTGGCCGGAGCCAGTGAAAACGCAAAATCGCGCAACGCATCCATATTCGCAATCGGCGTGCTGCGGGGCACCTCGCATCCGGCGGAGATGATGTGGTTGGGAGCGCAGATGCGATAACACTCCTCCGCCGCAGCCCTCACCTGAACCGGAGTTCCCTTCTCCATCACCTCTACGGTCGGGATATTTCCGAGGATGATCGGGTCTGGCCCCATCTTCTGGCGCACAAGTTCGAGAGACACCGGAGAATCGACGTCAATGATATCGTAGCCGGGCTTTACGCGCGCCTCGCAGATCTTGGCCGTTTTGCCGCAGATGTGCGAGCGCGTCTTCACGCCCATGCCGCGCAGCGCTTCAACCAGCCTCATGTGGTGGGGAAGAACAATCTCTTCAAAGACAGAGCGGCCAATCAAGGAAGCAGCCGCGTCTCCGACACCGATAAGGTCAGCTCCGGCCTTGCACTGGGCGCGCGCAAACTCGATGGCCAAATCCGTCACAAAGGTCATCAGTTCGTTGACGAAGACGGGATCGTCGTAAAAATCCAGCATCAGCGTATTGATTCCGCGCAGATTCGCGGCCACGGCGCAGGGACCGTCAATCCAGCCCTCGACGACCAGCTCGTTTCCAACTCTTTCCTTGAAAAGCGCAACAGCATTGATGCGGTCAGACATGCGCTTGGTGCTGCACGGATCGGGAACCTTCAGCCGCGCCAGCTTGGTTTTATCGGCGAGCAGGGAGTCGTCTTCGACGAGGGCTGGCGGCTGATCTTCAAAGAAGTGAATGGAGGCGCCAAGGTCGCCCGCCTCGCGCGCGGGATCGGAGATGCCGGAGACCAGATCGAATCCAAACCGCTCCGCGGTGCGAATCTGGGCCTCGACCATTACGCGGTGGTCGGTTGCATACGCCAGATACTTGGCTCCGATCTGATCGGCGGCAAACATCATGGTGATCGGCATGAACGGAACCCGGTCCACCGGACGCCGCTCCAGCAGCGCAAAAAATCTCTCACGGCTATTCATTGCGGATTTTCTCTCTCCCAGGGCGCTGCCATCTCCATCGCAGCGCCGTACTTCGTAATTAGTCTATGTTACCCGCGCGCGGCGACGGGTTCCTCTCGCAGCGATTCTCTTAGTCTCTTCTCGGCTTCGGCGTTCCAGTAGCCGCAGTCCAGCTCGAAAAATACCGACGTGTACGGTATCGTCAGCGTCGATTTGAGAATCACTACGTTGAACAGCCTCGCGCTCTGGTCGAGCCTGGCTATGATCTGCTCGTGCTCCAGTGTATGAATGCTTTGGCCGTTCAAAGCCTTGCCTATCTGCTCGCGCAGCCTGTTGACTCCTGGAGCATCCGCCTCTGGCACATCGTTCAGCTCGGCGTCCAAATAGATGTTCGCACGAATATGTCTGGCAGCCGCAATCGCCGCGGCGACCTTGCCCAGCACCTCGACGTGATCCTCTCCGGTGTACAGCGTCTCGATGCCCGGATTAGACTGCGCCGGATAGGCCGCATCCGTCACCACGATCCAGTTGCGATGGCCCAGTACTGGCAGCAGACCCTTCAAGCGGCCCTCCCAGCCTCCGCCGGAACTCTTGTCAAACAAGCTCATTGACTGATTCTCCTCTCCCTCGGCTGCCGAAGGGTCTGGCATGCGCACCAACGTAGGCGTAGACTCCCACCGCCACGTAACAGACCAGCGGAACCATCATGCTCACTGCCATGCTCTTCGTGTGCTGATAGACCAGTCCCATCAGCGGCGTGAACACCGCTCCGCCGATGATGCCCATCACGATCAGCGACGCGCCTTCCTTGGTGTGTTCGTGCAGGTCGCGGATGCCCAGCGCGAAGATCGTCGGATACATCAGCGACATAAAGAAGCTGGTGAGGAGCACAGCAGCCAGACCTGCCCATCCGGCCCACAGAATGCCGATCAACACCAGCACAATGTTGACGATGGAGAAGAAGCCCAGCATGCGGTCGGGACGGAAGCGCTTCATCACGTAGCTGGAGGCGAACCGGCCCACGGCGAAGGCCCCCAGCGTGGCGGCCAGCAGATTGCCCGCCAGCTTCTCGTGCACGTGCGTGTAGTCCTGCGCGTACTGGATGAAGTAGCTCCAGGTGCCGATCTGCGCGCCGCAATAGCAAAACTGCGCCACCACCGCCAGAAGAAAATGCGGATAGCGGAACAGTGCGCGATAACCGCCGGTCTGGTGTGCGTCTACGGCGCCCGTATTGCCCTCGATGGCCGGAAACTTCGTCCGCAGCAGCAGCAGCGCCCACAGCAGAACCACCACGCCCAGCACCATGTAGGGCATGATCACGCGCATGGTCTCGTGCCGCAGAAAGGTGTCGTAGATGCCCTGCGCCTTCATGCGCGCGATGTCGGTGACGGTCGGCTCCACTCCGGAAAAGATGAAGGTAACGCCGATCAGAACTCCGCTGATAGCTCCCAGCGGATTGAAGGCCTGCGAAAAGTTCAGCCGCCGCACCGCGGTCGATGGATCGCCAAGCTGAGCGACCAGCGGATTGGAGCCGGTCTCAAGAAATCCCAGGCCGCTGGCAATCACAAACAGCGCCAGCAGAAACAGCGCGTAGCTCCGGGCCAGGGCCGCGGGATAAAACAGAAAAGTACCCGCCGCGTACAGCAGAAGTCCGGTGAGCAGTCCCGTCTTGTATCCGCGGCGACGCATAATCAGGGCCGCCGGAATGGCTAACAGAAAATAGCCCAGATAGAAGGCCGATTGCACCAGTCCCGCCTCGAAGCGGCTGATCTCGAACGACTTCATGAACTGGCGGATCAGAACGTCGTTGAGATTGTTGGGGACGGCCCACAGGAAGAACAA
>WQYS01000123.1 GCA_009781125.1 Acidobacteriaceae bacterium
CTGAAGGCCCGTTCTATAGGCATGGGTAATTCTATAGAGCGGGCTTTCAGCCCTTGGTCTATCGGTTGGCATCTTTCCTCGCCTCGGCGCTCTTGCTGACTTAGAGCATTATCCCGTAGCTATACCCTTTTGAATTGTCATTCCGAACGGAGTGAGGGACCTGCTTTTACTTCTGGCGCCACAAACATCTACGGCGTGGGGAGAAAAAAGCAGGTTCCTCGTTTCACTCGGAATGACAATTCAAAAGGGCACATCCATTTGGATTCTGCTCAGTTGTGGGCCAGCACGGGCAGAGCGACCACTTCTTCGACCGCATCGCTCACGCCATCGCCAAGACCGTATGGCCAGATCATGAATCCGCCGGTGCAGCTGCCGATCGTCCAGTCGCCGCAGATCCCGCGGCCATTGTATTGTCCCTGATATTGCACGCTATGCTTTCCGATGTACGACTTCGTCCAGCTCACCTCCCCGCGCGTGCCGAAGACACCGTGGATCACGAACGGCCCAATTTCATCGATGCCGTCTCCATCCATATTTGTCCCGTCGAACTTCAAGCTCATAGACATCTGATGCCGCGACTCGGGATGTCCCTCGATGTAATAGCCGGACCATGGACCCGAAGGAGGAAGGCTCTCGTTTTGCATATTGACTCCGATTCTACTCCTGGTCTACCGGCTTACACCGGCTTCGGATTGCGCTCGCCGAACTGGCGCTGGTGCCAGTATGGGTAGGCGAGCCTGGGATCGCTGGCCTCGTCGAGCCGCGCCATCTGCTCCGGAGTCAGCCGCCAGCCGACGGCTCCGAGGTTGGCGCGTAGCTGCTCCTCGTTGCGCGCGCCGATGAGGACGGCGGAGACCGTGGGCCTTCCCAGAAGCCAGTTCAGAGCAATCTGCGGAATGGTCTTGCCGGTCTCCTTGGCAACCACATCAAGCGCATCGATGACCTTATACATATACTCCTCGTCCGGATGCGGTCCGTCGTCGAAGACCTGCTTCGATTGCAGGCGGCTGATTGCCGGAAGCGGCTGGCCGCGGCGAATCCTGCCCGTCAGGCGTCCCCATCCGAGCGGCGACCACACCAGCGCGCCCAGGCCCTGATCGAGCGCGAGCGGCATCAGCTCCCACTCGTAGTCGCGGCCAATCAACGAGTAGTACACCTGATGGCCGACGTAGCGCGACCAGCCGTAGCGCTCGCTGACGCTGAGCGACTTCATCAGGTGCCAGCCGGAGAAGTTCGACGCCGCAATGTAGCGCACCTTGCCCTCGCGCACGAAGCGGTCCAGCGTGCTGAGGGTCTCGTCGACGGGAGTCGCCGCGTCGAAGGCGTGCATGTGGTAGATGTCGATGTAGTCGGTCCCCAGCCGCTTCAAGCTGCGTTCCAGCGACTGGATGAGGTGGTAGCGGCTCGATCCGGTATCGTTCGGCCCCGCGCCCAGGCGGAAGCTCGCTTTGGTGGAGAGGAGCAGGTCCTCGCGCTTGTAGGGCTTAAGCGCCTGGCCGAGCGCCGTCTCGCTGCCGCCGTCCGAGTACACATCGGCGGTATCAAAAAAATTCACTCCGGCGTCCATGCAGATGCCGACGATGCGGTCGGCCTCCTGCTGCGTCGTCTCCGCCCAGGCGCGGAAGAAATCTTTGGTGGAGCCAAATGTTCCTGTGCCAAAACATAGCTCCGGCACCTTGAATCCCGATCTGCCTAGTTGTCTGTATTCCATGGCATTAATAATGCTCGTACTTATTGCCCAAGCGCAAAAGCGGCGCGATACTCCGGGCGAACGGCTGACAATACCTCTTGCGTGACCGGCAGTGTTACCTCGTAATCTCCCTCAACATAGGGGCCAGCCGCATAAGGCCCCATCAAAATTCCAATGCGGGTGAAGTGGGCATGATCGGCGCTGCCAGGGATAATGACCTGCTCAGAGGGATCGAGGCAGGCGTCAAAAGGATCCTTGCTTGCGGGATCAACCGGCTGACCGCGTTTTTTTGCTCGCTGCCGGTTGAGCTCCGCGCAGAAATGTTTCTGGATTGCCGCCGAGAACGCCTCTTTGGATACAAACAGGTCTAAAGCTCCTACTTGCCGGTTCTGGGTCTTGTCCCACAACAAGGAGACTGGCCCATGGTTGGGGTGCGCGCCGCCGGTGAAATCACCGGTTGTTCCAGACAAGCTAAGCCAGTCCGGCAGATCGGTAACCACCTGCCATTCGGTAAAGCTGTCATAACCAACGTCAGGGAAAGAATAATCATTCTCCTTTGCATCGGCCTGGGCCTCCCTGGCCTCCTTTGCAATATCGGCCTGTTGTTTGGCGGCATCTTTGTCGAGCCACTCCTTCAGCGCCGGTATGCGTCCAGCTGCCGCCGGATAGCTATAGCTGAAGCTGTAGAGCTTGGTTTTGACATTGATCTCCCGGCCCGGCGCGGTGATCTTACCCTGCGCAAGCGCAGCGATCAGGCCCACACCGACTACAGTCCATAACGCAAACTTTTTCATAGAACCAAAATATCGCAAAACAGTTAGTATAGCTTTGGTTTATTCATAATAGTTAAATAGGTATCTTTATGACGACATCCCGCGATTTTCCCCACGCCATGCTTCGTGAAATCTTCGAGCAGCCCGAGTCCATTCGGCGGACTCTGGCCGCCTACGCCGACGGCGGCAGCCTGCGCGAGGAGGCCTTTCTGCCCGCCCGCCACGCGCTGGCCAGCCGCGAGAGCATTCTCATCTGCGCCTCCGGCTCCAGCCGCCACGCCGGGCTGATCAGCGAAATCCTCTTCGAGGACCTGGCCGGAATCGCCGTCGATGTCGAGTACGCCAGCGAGTACATCTACCGCTCCACGCAAACGCTGCAAAATCCCTGCTTCCTGGCCATCTCGCAGTCGGGCGAGACCGCCGACACCACCGAGGCCTTGCGCGAAGCCAGCGCGCGCGGCTCTTCGACCATTGCTGTCACCAACCGGCCCGAGTCCAGCATGGCGCGTATGGCCAATTGCTCGCTGCCGACTATGGCCGGCGTCGAGCGCGCCATTCCCGCCACCAAGAGCTTTACCGCGCAGATCGCCGTGCTGTCGCTGCTGGCGCTCTACACGGCGCGTATTCGCGGACGCATGACCCGCGCCGTGGTGGAGTCGCATCTGGCCGAGCTTTACAAGGCTCCCGACGCCATTGCCGCCGCGCTGCCCGAGTGGGAGCGGCAGGTCTGCCAGCTTGCCAGCACGCTGCAGAAGGCCGAATCCTTTCTGTTCCTTGGCCGCGGAGTCCATTACCCGATCGCCCGCGAGGGCGCGCTGAAGCTCAAGGAGTCGGCTTACATTCAGGCGGAGGGATATCCCACGGGCGAGCTCAAGCACGGTCCCAACGCTCTGGTGAATCCGCAGACCGCGCTCATTGTGTTGGCTACGCTCGACGAGCGCTCGCCTGACTCGCGTCTCCGCTACCAGAAGACGATCAACCTGCTGCGCGACCTGCAACCGCAGCAGCCGGAGATTATCTCCATCGTCACCGAGGGCGACACGGAGCTTGGTGAACTCAGCCGCTACACCATCGCGGTGCCGAGAACGCCGGAGTATATCGCGCCGCTCTATGAGGTCATCAGCCTGCAACTACTGGCGTACTTCATGGCCATCGGACGCGGCATCGACGTAGACCATCCTCGCAACCTGGTGAAGGCGGTCGTCGAGGAGTGAACCTTAGAACTGTTATTTAGCGGTTTGCGATGTTTCGGCCCCGTGCAGAACGAAGCGGTCGATGTAGTCATAGAGCAGTTGGCGATGTTCCTTGCGGTAGGCATCGTAGTCCTGCGCGATTCCCTGATCTGCGCCGTTAATGAGAATCCAGCAGTCGAGCATTCCTGCTTGCTTCAGCTCGACGAGGTTGCGAAGGCTCTCGTCGAGTTTTTCCTTCGGGATTTTTTTGTCTTCGATTGACTTAGCTACAAAGCTGAGGGCTGAGCTTTCTTCTTTGAGCGTGTGCCTGTAGGTCTTTTCATCCGGGAAGTCCTTCTTGAAATGGTCGCCTTGATAGCTTGCCCGCATAAGTGAGTACATCATCCAAGCGAATGCTCCCGGTTGCTTCTTTTCATCTGCCGTAGATGGATCAATCGCAATGTTGATGGTGTTTGGTTTCTTGGGATCGACTACAGGCCCGGCAGGACGGTCGATCTTTGGCGCAGCCATGACGATCTTTTGCGCATCCGCGTATTGTTGCAGCCGCTGCCAGGGCTTGCGATTGTAAGGCTCGGCGACTATGGCTTCGATATATTTTTCTCTGGCTGCAGCAGGATCATGCCCGAAGTAATAAATGGCGTCGCCCCAGTAGCGATAGGCGGTTTCGATATCCGGATTAACAGCAACTGCGCGCGCAAACCACTTGGCGGCGGTGGGCAGGTCTTTCTGGCGATAAGCCATATCGCCTGCGAACAAAGGAGCTTGATAAAGATTGGGATCGGCTTCGGCGGCCTGCTGATACTTTGCCATCGCTGTGTCGAGATCGTTTGCAGTGAAGGCTTTCTCGCCTTCCTCAATCAGTGCAACACCCGGACTCGTGCCTTTATCGAGCGCCTTTTCGGGATCGATGCGCGCGATATCGTGCATATAAGCCTGCGTATCACCCAGTTCGATAGCGCGTCTGGCCGCATCCCGCGCGCGCGCAAGCATGGATTTGATCTCGGCGGGATCGCTCTTCTGCGAAGAGACTGCGATCAGGCAATCGGCAAGGCGTTCCTGATAGAACCACTGGTCCGGATGGGCTTTCGCCAGTTCTTCATAGAGCGGCAGGGCTTCAATCCGGCGGTTTTGCGCATAAAGCGCATTGGCTTTTTCCGCCTGAACCTGATCCTGCTGCGTCCAGCCCGTGACCGGAATCGAAGCTGCGAGAAAGAGGATTGCAAGGCAAAGAGATATTCCAGACGAACGGTAACGCACGACGCTCTCCTTTACAGTGATTCTTCTATAGACACCACGGGCCACAATCCGGCTCACGTTGAAGGATGGCTGCAAGAATACACTTTGGCGCGGCGCGCGACAAGGAAAAACAGGAGCGGGAAAGGTACGAGCTACGTCAATTCATGCATCATCTCGTCCAGTGCGACTTTGCCGGGCCTGACGCGGGCGTCGGGCAGCGTGCCTAGCGGCTCGTCCACTAGATTCAGCATTTCGATAAAGCTCGGCTGCGTTGTGTTCACGTAGAAGACGCCTGTCAGCACCTCCTCGTTCGCGTTCGCGGTCATGAGCGCTGAGATTGCCGTGGCGCGATCCGTCGGGTCGAAGTTCTCGTGCAGCTTGCGCAGACGCAGATGGCTGCCATCGTGCATCGTCACCTCGATGGTCGTGCCGGGGTCGTACTCGACATCGATCTCCTCGAAGTGCGGCACGAAGCCGACCTCGGTGATGGCGTCGTCGTGCTCCTGCACGTACTTGTAGCTCTTGGTGGAGCCTTCGTGGTCGTTGAAGGTCACGCACGGCGAGATTACGTCGAGCAGCACGGTCCCATTGTGCGCCAGCGCCGCCTTCAGCATGGCGAGCAACTGCTTCTTGTCGCCGGAGAACGAGCGGCCTACAAACGTGGCTCCCAGCTGGATGGCCATGGCGCAGATGTCGATCGGCGGAAGGTCGTTGATGACGCCGGTCTTCAGCTTGGAGCCGAGGTCCGCCGTGGCCGAGAACTGGCCCTTGGTGAGCCCATAGACGCCGTTGTTCTCGACGATGTAGATCATGGGCACGTTGCGCCGCATCATGTGCACGAACTGCCCGGTGCCGATGGAGATGGTGTCGCCGTCGCCACTGACGCCAAGCGCCTTCATGGTGCGGTTAGCCAGCAGAGCTCCCGTAGCCACGGCGGGCATGCGTCCGTGCACGCTGTTGAACGAGTGCGAGCGGTTCAGGAAGTAGGCCGGACTCTTCGACGAGCAGCCGATGCCCGAAACCTTCATAATGCGCTCGGACTGGATGCCCATCTCGTAGCAGGCGTCGATGATGCGCTCGGAGATGGCGTTGTGTCCGCAGCCGGCGCAGAGCGTGGTCTTGCTGCCGCGATAATCCAGAATTTGCAGCCCGATACGGTTGGTCTTTACAGCAGAGTTCGGTGAGATAGAAGTTGTAGCCATTACAGTCCTTCCTGCGAGACGAGATCGTCGGTGATGGAGCGCGCGTCAATGGGCAGCCCGTTGAAGTGGCGAATGCTGCGCAGTTTCACGGCATCCTCGGGCGGCAGGTCGAGCTTCAACAGGCTCATCATCTGCGCGTCGCGGTTCTGCTCGATCACATATATCTTCTGGTGCGATGCGACGAACTCGTGCACCTCGCCGGTGAACGGATACGCGCGCAGGCGCAGAAAGTCGGTTTCGAGACCGTGCTCGCTGCGCAGTTGGTCGCGGCTCTCGCGCGTGGCGCAGCTCGACGAGCCGTAGGCGATAAGGCCAATCGGGGACTTTCCTGCCTGGACAATGTGGGGCCGGGGCACCAGTGTGCGCGCGGTCTCGAACTTCTTTGCCAGCCGCTCCACCATGTTCACGTAATCGACGGGCCGCTCGCTGTACTGCGCCTCTTCGTTGTGGCCCGAACCTCGCGTGAAGTACGCCGCCTTAGGATGATCCGTTCCGGGCAGCGTGCGGTAGGGAATACCATCGCCGTCCACATCTTTGTAGCGGCCAAAGCCGCCCAGTTTTTTGAGATCATCGGCGCTGAGCACCTTGCCGCGCTTCAGCGGCTTCGTGGGATAGGCGAACGGCTCGCTGACCCAGTTGTTCATGCCCAGGTCGAGGTCGCTCATGAGGAAGACCGGCGTCTGAAGCTGCTCGGCCAGATCGAAGGCCTCCATCGTCAGCTCGTAGCACTCCTTGGCAGAGGCGGGGATCAGCATGACATGCTTGGTGTCTCCGTGCGACAGAAACGCGACAGAAAGCACGTCGCACTGCTGCGTGCGCGTGGGCAGTCCGGTCGACGGACCGAC
>WQYS01000124.1 GCA_009781125.1 Acidobacteriaceae bacterium
GAGACTCTGTGGGGTGCCAGTCATCCGCTTACGATCACGGCAGGCCAGCCTTTGGGCATGGTGCAGATGGGCGGAGGAGCCAATATACCTGGCGCCTGGTCGTATGCGTGGGATACTACGTTCCCGCCGACGCATCCGGTGTTGATCGCCAATGTATATGACGCCAGTCAGACGCCGCCTGCCGGAGGCCCCTACTATATCTATTCGACCTTCCAGCCGCATCTGTCGGACGGCGCGCCGAACGATCATCAATACGACGTTCATTATGTAGGCACGACGCTGGTGACGTATGTTCCGCAGGTTATGGTAGAGCCGGTGAAGTTGTCGGCCGGAGCGGCTCTCGTGCCGCAGGGCTCGGCCAATGTGCCGGGTACGTTCAGCTATTCGCCTGCGGCGGGCACGCTGATGAATACGCCCGGAGAACAGACACTGACGGCGACGTTTACGCCAACAGATTTGACTAATAACGCAGTGGTGGTGACGATGGCTCCGATCACCGTGTCGGGAACCGGGAAGACGGCGCCGGTGATTACGTGGTCTACTCCAGCGGCAGTCACAGCAGGGACGGCGCTGAGCGCGACGCAGTTGAATGCGACAGCCAATGTGGCAGGCACGTTTGTCTACACACCAGCAGCGGGAACTGTGACGAATACGTCGGGAACGCAAACGCTGAGCGTGACGTTCACGCCGTCCGACTCCACGAACTACAGCACAGCAACGGCTACGGTGGCGCTGACGGTAAAGGCGAAGACGATGACTACGCCGGTGCTGACATGGACGGCGCCAGCGGCGATCACCTACGGGACGGCGCTGAGCGCGACGCAGTTGAGCGCGACGGCCAATGTTCCCGGCACGTTCACCTATTCGCCAGAGGCAGGCACGGTGTTGCCTGCAGGGAGCCAAAGGCTGAACCTGACGTTTACGCCTACAGACGCGGCAACCTATAGCACGGTGACGAAGTTGATGGGGTTGACGGTGAACAAGGTGACGCCGGTGGTGACGTGGGCAGCGCCAGCGGCGGTGGCAGCCGGAACCGTGTTGGACGCGACGCAGTTGAACGCTACGGCCAATGTAGCAGGCACGTTCCTCTATACCCCGGCAGCGGGCACGGTGATGAATACATCCGGCGCGCAGACGCTGAGCGTGACGTTTACGCCGACGGATGCGACGGACTACAACGCGGTGACCAAGACCGTATCGTTGACGGTCAGCGGCGGGAAAACGAACCCAACGGTAAGTTGGGCCGTGCCTGCGGCGATCACGGCAGGGACAGTGCTTAGCGCAACGCAATTGAACGCGACCGCTAATGTAGCGGGGACATTCCTCTACACGCCAGCGGCGGGCACGATGATGAGTACGGTGGGAACGCAGACGTTAAGCGTGACGTTCATGCCGACGGACACGACAGCCTATAACACCGTGACAAAGTCGGTGTCGCTGACGGTGAAGGCAAAGACGATAACCGCGCCGGTGGTGACGTGGGTAGCGCCAGCAGCGATCCCCTACGGGACGGCGTTGAGCGTGATGCAATTGAGCGCGACGGCCAATGTACCGGGCACGTTCACCTATTCGCCAGAAGCGGGCACGGTGTTACCGGCGGGGAGCCAACGGCTGAACCTGACGTTTACGCCGGATGATCCGACCAGCTACAGCACGGTGACCAAGTTGATGGGGTTGACGGTGAACAAGGCGGTGCCCGTGGTGACATGGGCAGCGCCCGCGGCGATGACAGCCGGAACAGCTTTGGACGCTACGCAGTTGAACGCTACGACCAATGTAGATGGCACGTTCATCTATACCCCGGCGGCGGGCACGGTGATGAACACATCCGGAGCGCAGACGCTGAGCGTGACCTTCACGCCGACGGACACAACGGACTACAGCACGGTGACCAAAACCGTGTCGGTGACCGTCAACGGCGGGAAGACGGACCCTGTGATTACATGGGCCGTGCCTGCGGCGATCACGGCAGGGACGGCGCTGAGCGCAACGCAATTAAACGCGACCGCTAATGTAGCGGGGACGATCTCCTACATGCCCGCGGCAGGCACGGTGATGAGTACGGTGGGAGCGCAGACGCTGAGCGTGACCTTCACGCCAGCAGACGCGGCAACTTACAACATCGCGGCAAAGACGGTGGCGCTGACAGTAAAGGCGAAGACGGTGACGACGCCGGTAGTAACGTGGGTAGCACCTGCGGCGATCACTTATGGGACGGCGCTGAGTGCAACGCAGTTGAGCGCGACCTCAACGGTTCCGGGGACGTTCACCTATACGCCGGAGGCGGGCACGGTGATGCCAGCTGGGAGTCAGCGGCTAAACCTGACGTTTACGCCGAATGATCCGACCAGCTACACCACAGTGACGAAGCTGATGGGGTTGACAGTGAACAAGGCGGCGCCGGTGGTGACGTGGGCAGTGCCTGCGGCAGTGACAGCCGGAACCGCGTTGGATAGGACGCAGTTGAACGCGGCAGCCAATGTAGATGGCACGTTCATCTATACCCCGGCGGCGGGCACGGTGCTGAACACATCCGGCACGCAGTCGCTGAGCGTGACGTTTACGCCGGCGGACACGACGGACTACAGCACGGTGACGAAGACCGTGTCGTTGAGCGTCAAGGCACAGTGATGTCTGTGGATGCACGGACAGTGTACTGGAGGTTTTTTAGCCATTCTCCTGCAGCGGAAATAGTTCCGCATGTAGGGAGGAATACTCGCACTGGCGTAACAGTGCCTGTGAGAGTGAAAGCGTGTTGCGAGCGTAGTTCACGCAACGCAAACTTCTAACCTCAACAGAGTAACAGGAGATTTGATTTATGAAGAAAGTACTGATTGCATTTGTCGTTGTAATGCTTCTGGCTGCCGTAGCTTCTGCTCAGACGCCCATGCTGCCGACCGGAGGAACTACCCCCTGGTCCACCGCTTGCACCGACCCAGCACCGGCTGCGGGCACCGCCAGCACCTGTACGGTCACCGGTTATACCACGCTGCTAGCCACCAAGGTGGAGGGCTTGACGCTTATCATCCCCAATGAGATCAGCTTTACGATCGCCAACGGGCAGAAGTACAACCAGGGCAATCAGCCTTTGACTGCCACCACCAGCTGGGTACTCTCGAACGCCAACGCTACTGGCTATAGCAATATCGCCGTTACAGCGTATTTTCTGAGCGACGTTGCTCTAACTGCTAACGATGGCAGCGGCAATAAGATCTCCACGGCGAATATCATCGGCAAGCTTGATGGTGGTGCTGAGGTGAGGTTTGATGGATCTGCCGCTAACTTTACAGTTCCCGACGCGAACGTTACTGCGGCCATGCTGGCCAATGGTGTACCGATGTACGAAGTTCCTGTCGCCACCGGCAGCCCGGATGGCGGTATTTCTGGCACTGCCAGCTATAACATGAACCTCTACATCGACGATTCGGCCCAGTTAATTGCGCCTGTGTCTGGAGCGTTTACATACCAGGGCACGCTTTGGGTTACGGCGACTGCTCTCTAATTGCTTGCAGCGCTAGCTTGCTTTCCTCCGAATCTCTCTGCGGGAGTATTTCTCCCGCAGAGAGAACTTTCGGGACGGGACAGGTGGTAATGTTCGGACCTGGAACGGGGAAGCATCTGGAAATGGATGACAGACTCTGGTTCAGATATGAGGTGGGATAACAGCCATGTGGAAATGTTTCGTTAAGAATAAGTATGTTCAAGAAATGATAGCTGCCATGCTCCTGGTTATGGGATGGAGCGTGTTTTCCGCAGCTCAGTCAGTTTCGCCTGTGTCTTCGGTGTTTACAGGAGGAGGAAAAGGCGACCTTACGCTCACCAACCTTACTCTCGTTCCTATGTCAGTGACCTTGCAGGCGGTGGATTTTTCTGTCAGCGGCGATAAAAAAGTTACACCATCCGGGTTGAGCCCACACATTCATGTCAAGTTCTCTAAGAGCGGCGTTCGCATTGCTCCCAAGGATAGTGTCCATATTTTCTTTGACGCCTCTGCTGATTCCTATCCCGCATGGTTCATGATCTATGCCGCCTTCCAGCAGGCTGAACATCACGACGGTCTTAACATTGGTACACAGCTTGGCCACCCGGTTTACATGTACCAGAAGGAGAACGCTTCCAGGGACGAGGTGGCGATTCAGGAGGCGGTCTTCGATCCGGTGACGCACAAGCTGAAGATCACAATGGAAAATCGCGGCGGCAAGCTGTCGCGCCCCTCACTGAGCTTCCCTCAACTTCATGACAATCAGTTCCGGATGCGCCTTCTGCCGGTTTTTCCAAATCAGACCACAGCTACGTACTTCGACCTCAGCCTGGTGGATGTTCTGAAGGATAAAACTCCCACGTCAATCGTCGTTGAGTTTCCACACTTCAGGTTGTCCAGTCCAGTATCCGTAAAACAAGTTGAACCTCCCGTTATCTCCGGTTCAGCCTCTGCTTCGCCGGCAAGTACAACACTCTCTCGCTTGCCGCCCGCATCAGCGCAGAAGCCCTGAGCATCGTATGACACCTTGTGATCGTCAACCAAGTTAGGAAGAGAGATGTTTAGGAAAAACGACGCAACGAAAGTAAGTATGGGACCAAAGAACCGGACTTACGTTCTTTCATCGTTTTTGACGCTGTTATTCTGCGCGGTTGTTTTTCTGTCCGTTCCCTTAGCCTACGCTCAGATTGTGTATACCGTAGACGGCGGGGCTTCCACGTTTTCCCAAACCAACGGCGCATGGATCGCCATGCAGGCGAAGAACTTCAGCCTTGCGCTTGGTGGGGGCACGATATTCAACAGGTTCAACTTTGGCGGCATTGCCCGCCGTACAGTACGGAACACAATCCTTAGCCTGGGCGACTCGGATCAAACAATCTATATGCCCACCGACATTTTTATGGGTGGACGAAGTATTTTTATTACCGGCCTAGGGGTGGATAGCGCGCGGTCGGATGCCAGAACCGACCTTCATCTCTATGTAGGAGGAGTTTCGGATAATCTCCAAAGTCAGTTCTTTATCGGTGCCCAGCCTAAGCAGGCAGTCGGGCTGTTTACCTTTCATGGGGTAACAGGAGAAAAGAAAAATTGGCGGTACACGACGTATCTGCTAGCGTCCAGGCAATCGACCTTACTGCAAAGCATGGAATGGAGTTTCAAGCGGAACAATAGTCTCAATAATGTGACACTGGCAGCGTCTGGCGGCCTTGCAGCCATGCATTACCGTTATGGAGCCGTCAGCGCGCGTGCAAGATGGCATGGTCTCAATTTTCGCGCGGAATATGTCAGCTATCCGAGGATTGCTACTCCATTACTAAACGTTCCCGATATGCAATATGGCGAGGCGATAAAAGAAAATGTGCAGTTCAACTACTATCCTTTCCGGTTTCTGAAAATTCATGGATCGCGGCAGAATATGCTCGTCTTTCCCAACAGGTATGTGAATGCCGGTCAGCTAGGGAATATCAATACAACCGACGTAGGTGGGATTACGTTCTTTCTTCTGAAAACAAGTCTGTCCGGCACTTACTATGATTCCCAATATATGGGATACAAATCCCATGGAGAGTCAGTATCTATAGGCCGCAGTGTAACACGCTACATGTCAATGGGGGCAAACTACAGCATATCCCATAGCGCGCAGTTCCCAACTCAGAGGCTGGGCACGGTTTTCCTAACGGAACGAATCAGACCTCAATTGAATTTAAAGCAAACGTATGTGCATACCGGCCAAAGCTCATTTATGACCTTTGGCGGATCATATTTCACCAACCGTTTCAGCGCCGGAGTGAACTACAACACGACCTACGTGCCCACGAGTATTGCAAGGCCTTTCCAGCCAAACTATTCCTTTAATGGATCAGTAAAAATAATCAGAAGACTCAGCGCCGGATTTTCCAAGAGCATCGATCCCTACGGGACCGGCTACTACATGTGGAGCGTCGGCTACAGTTCCTACACATCGGACTTTGCAGGAGATCGTCCTGCTGTTAACCTTGGAGACTTTGCCGTCCGCGGCCATGTCACCACGTCCGACAATCAACCCGTACCGGGTATAGCGATCATGATTGACAAGGAAGTAGTCTACTCGGACCTGAGCGGGAACTTTGAAGTTTGGGAAAAAAAGCGGAGACGCCATCAGTTTACCGTTGTTCCGTCCCTGTCTACAAACGTTGCGAGCTATCAGGTAGTGAGCGCTCCGTCTACTGTGGAATCAGTGCAGGGCAATGACTCCGGCATCACGATCGTAGTGAAGGAAATCAGCCCACAACATGGTGCGGCGGAACTCTACAAAGAACACCCACGAACTACAGTAGTAGGTGTCGGTGACGGACAGGCGAAGAATTCACAGCCAGCTCCGGATCCAGTTACTACGCCAGCAGCCAATACGCTGCCTTCATCTACTGCTATGCCAACAGCCGCTGCAACGTTTGGGTCGTATGTGCCTTATAAACCAGCGACTACTGCATCCAATGCCACTTCCGTCATAATCACAGGTCAGGATTGACACCATGAGAATGAAAAGACAACTACGGCTTGTTCTACTTACTATCGCCTTTGCCTTGGCGTGGAGTGGACGCCCCTTGCATTCACAGACAATGACTGTTTCGACCTCTTCTACCATGCGCTTTAATCTGAAGCAGGGAATACTTTCTCCGGCAGGCATGCTACAGATCAGCATCAGTTGTATGCCAGGCGCAAATGCCTGTCCAACACGGGCCACAGTGTATGCGGATTTCCCACAGTTCTGCGGCCTGTCTCCTGCTTCAGGCGATGCATCGGGTATTCCGGCTTCACTGGTGGAAGCTCGGGTGAATGGCGGGGAAACGGTTCCCTTCAATTCTCCTGTTCCTCCTGTCAACAACGGTTGTGGCGCTACGATCACCAACAATGTAGTTCTGCGCCCTGCAGGTGCAACCTCCATCTCTGTGCCGGTTTATGTCA
>WQYS01000125.1 GCA_009781125.1 Acidobacteriaceae bacterium
CAATAATGCCTTTACGTACACCTTCGATAACGAGTCTCTCTACTCGCTGACCACGACCACGGGCCAGGGGAAAGGTTCGGCGCAGCCGCCACCGCCCGCTGGGTTCCCGCTCCCCTACAAGGACGACTTTGAAAGCACGGCGGTTGGACACGCTCCCAAGTACCTTTCCGACCAGGATGGAGCCTTCGAGGCGCATCCCTGCGTAGGCCGCGAGGGACGATGTCTGGAACAGGTGGTCACCACGGCTCCGATTCCGTGGAGTCCGCTGCCCGACCCCTTCACGCTGGCCGGCGACGCGAACTGGACCGACTACACGGTATCAGCTGACGTGCGTTTTCTCTCCGACTCTGCGGTCACTCTGATCGGCAGAATCGATTCTTCGGATGCCTTCATCGACCGCAAAATACAGTGGCCCAGCGGCTACGTGTTGCGCGTCAAGCCCAGCGGAGCCTGGGATCTGATGTCAATCGTCTATGGTAAACCGGCGGCGACACTGGCCTCCGGGGATGTCAGTCTAGACCGCGCCACGTGGCACCGCCTGGCGCTGCGGTTCAAGGGCAAACAGATCGAGGCCCAGCTTAATGGCATGAAGCTGGTCTCGGTTGAGAACAGCGATCACACCCACGGCATGTTCGGCCTGGGTACGGAATGGGGTCATGCCCAGTTCGATAATCTCGAGGTCGCTCCGTAAGCCTCGACAGCGCCGCAGGCGCGTTCCATACCCATGCGGCCCGGGTGCTCCACCCTTGCGCGATAAAACTGCACAAGGATGGGGCACCCGGGCGTTCGTGGCAGGGCGACGGAACGACAAGGAAGAACT
Organism: Acidobacteriaceae bacterium; assembly: GCA_009781125.1. The sequence goes on from WQYS01000125.1 coordinate 821, forward strand.
GCTATGCGGACTGAGCCTCGATCTCCTCCAGCGTGCGTCCCTTGGTCTCCGGCACCGCCAGGGCTACGAAGACCGCTCCTGCCAGGCAGATCGCACCGTAGAGGAAGAACGCGCCTGAGCTTCCCGCCGAGCGCTGAATGAACGGAAACGAATAGGTCAGCGCAAACGAGGATATCCAGAGGACGCTGATCGCCACCGACACGCCCAGCGAGCGGACCTTGTTGGGGAAGATCTCCGAGATCAGCACCCAGGTGAGTGGAGCCATTAGCATCGCATAGCAGGCAATCGCGCCCAGCGTGAGCACGAGAACAGAGACGCCATGCCACCCGGCGTGATACCCGATGCCCGTAAGAATGTGGAAGAGTGCGATTCCCAGACAGCCCGCAATCATGATTGGACGCCGCCCCAGCCGGTCGACAATGAACATTGCCAGGACCGTAAAGATCAGATTGGTCGTGCCGGTAACGACGATATCGAGAAATATCTGGTCGCCGCCAAGACCTGCTGCGCGGTAGACCTCTCCGGCGTAGTTGAAGAAGATGTTGATCCCGCTCCACTGCTGAAGCACGGCCAGCACAATGCCGATGGCCAGGATGCGCGGGACGCGGCCATGCAGCAGGCTGCTCCAGCGCGCCTGATTGCCGCGCTCGGCGGCCAGCGACTGCTGGATGGACTCGACCTCGCGCTGAGCGTACAGGCTGCTGCCGCCGATCCTGGCGAGGGTTCCCGTGGCCTCCTGGACGCGCTCCTGGCTCAGCAGCCAACTGGGGCTCTCCGGTATTCTCAACGCCGACACCAGCAGAATGATGGCCGGCACGGCGATGGCTGAGTACATCCAGCGCCATCCGTATTGCACGTTCCAGCTCATCAGCAGCTCCGCGGGGGAAGCTCCTTCGGGCACGGGCCTGGCGATGAGCATGTTGACGACCTGCGCCAGCACGATGCCTGCAACCAGCGCCAACTGGTTGAGACTCACCAGGCGTCCGCGATGCCGCGCCGGACTCACCTCGGCGATGTACACCGGCGAGACATTGGAGGCAAGCCCAATAGCAACGCCCCCGGCAATCTGCCACAGGATGAAGGGCACGAACGAATAGGACCATCCGGTAAGGATGGACGAGACCGCGAAGAGCACGGCGGCAGCCAGAAGCACCGGCCGGCGTCCGTAGCGCGAGCTGAAGTGGCCCGCGGCCAGTGATCCGGCAAAGCATCCGATCAGCATGCTGCTGCTGGAGAGAGCGATTGCAGCCGCGCTCTCCAGATGAAAGTAGATCAGGAAGAACTGGCGCGCGCCGCCGATTACGACATAGTTGTAGCCGAACAGCAGGCCGCCCAGCGCCGCGATGCTGGTAATCATCCACGTGTATCCATTGATGCTCGCGGGCGCATGCGGGCTGGCGCCGTCCACAGCTACAGTTGGGTCTGGCATGAAGAGGTCTCCTTGGATGCAGGGTCTGCGAAGATGATATCCTGAGCGCCCGCCTGCGCACAATTGGGCCGCGGACGGCTGTGGAGGAATCTGTTTTTTGCCCGGAGCGGTAAAACCGTTCGGGTGCCCCATCCTTCGTCCGCAAAGCTGGCCGGGAGAGGCCTATGCTGTTTGGTCGGACGAAGGGTGGGAATGTATGGTGCTCAATCAACCATTTTTCCATCCGAAACAGCGGTGAGTTTCGCTGTATACATTCCCACCCTTCGCAAAAAACGCGAAGGATGGGGCACCCGGTCATTTGTGGCAGGGCGAGGGAAGGCTAAATGGATACTGCTCTATCGTTACCGTCGCAATAAGTTGGCCCCACCCGCGACGCGATGATCTGCGTCACGGATGGGGCTTTCGTACTCTTCATCGGGTGTCTCAATAGCAAGCTATGCTAAGAGACACCCATTCTGAGGGCAACGGCAGTTATTGCTGCCAGTAGCCGATGTTGGGAGGATTGAGCGTCACCCAGCTCACTGATGCGCCAGCCCCGATCGCCGGACTATCGCCTTCCAGCGTGAGGTCGGCGAGAGGAGTGGCCGTAGGATCGTTGAAATACGGATCCTGGCCAGCGAGGTTAGAAGGCAGATCGGCAGGGGTGTAGTCACCCATGAACAGGAAGCCTACATAGGTGCTGGAAGCGACGCAGGCGCTCGTACCGTCGACATAGGCGAGATTGTTCTTCCAGATGATATTCGCTGCGTCCACACTCTGCGACGCATCGGACTCATTGTGGGCCTGAACATTGGTAGCGGCACAAACGTTTGCCGTGGGGTAGTGGTTGCCACCGGGGCTGATTGTAACGGTTGGAGCGACAGCGACGGCGATATTGTTGATGTAAGTGGTGTCGCGGCAGTAGGTACAACTGACTCCGCCTCTGTAGTAGCGTCCGTCGTCGTTGTTCCACTCGGGGTCGAGAGAGTTGTTGTACGTGGAGTTGTTCGCTACCGTGATGAATCCCGAACGCCAGACATTAACGCCGTTGCCGCCGTTGTTGTATATCTGGTTCCCGACCACGATAGTGGGATCAGTCGGGCCGAACGAACTGTCAACGTCGAACTTGCTCGCATGAGTTTGCCCGAAGCTCTGCAGCATGACTCCGTGGCCACCGGTGTGCGAAGTTCCGTCGTTGAACGGAGTTCCGTCATCGGTGCCGCAGCCTTTGCCAACATTATCGCCGGCTCCATTACCGTACGGATCGTTTACGCCATCCTCCGGGAAGCAACCAGACGGGCCAACCATATTGTCGTGAATAACGTTGTAGGCGATCACGATGTGGTACGGAAGCCCGGCATCATCGCTGTTGCTTGGATTAAAGCTCGAGCCTGGAACCGCCGGCGTAACGATACTGATTCCGTTGCCTTCAGTCGTGTAGTTGGCGTAGTTGTTGTCATACACGAGATTGTTCACGATCCAGAGGTAATCGCTACCTGTGAATCCAATTCCCGATGAGCCGCAGCCATGCACGGTGTTATTTTCAATCACCACATGGTGCGGAGCCACGCCGAGGTTACCGATACAGTTGGATAGCACGGTAGAGGCAGCGGCAGTGGCGGTGGCAGAGGTATCGGTGGGTTTGTTGAAGTTACCGTCGAACACAATTCCATCGAGAATGACGTAATTCGCCATGATGCCGAGGAGGTATTCGCCATCTTGTCCCTGTGTGGTCATGGCTGCGTGCAGAATCGCGCCGCCCGGCGTTATGGACCGGTAGGTGACGTAGCCGGTCGAATTGTTGGCATTGCCGCCGTTGAGCAAGGTGGTGGTGTCGAAGCTGGTGATGTTGTAGGTTCCGGTGACGAGGTTGATGCAATCGCCGGGCTGGGCGACCGAATCAGCCTGCTTAATCGTGGCCCATGCTGTTTCGGGCGATGTTCCGTCACCAGTTACATCGCTTCCGTTTGGAGCGAGGAACCAGTTGCGTACGCACTCATACTGCGGTACTTTCAAGGCGTCAAGACCATAGCCCGCCGGGGCCGGGTTCGCGAGGGTCGACACAGATACGGCATCCGACTGGTCGGAAGCGCCGCCATCCGTCACGGCCTCTACCGTGAAGTTGTAGGCCGTACCCGGAGTAAGGCCGCCAATCGCGGCGCCGGTTCCGGTGATGCCCGAGGCCACCAGCGTCGAGCCCTGATACACGGAGTACGTCAACGCGCAACCGGCCGGAGCTTCAGCAGCGTCCCAGCCCAGCGTTACGCCGGTGCTCGTCTCTCCAAGGGACGCCAGACCGGTAGGCGCTGCAGACGGAGCGACCGTGCATGGACCGGCAGTTGTCACCTCATAGGGAGGATCCGACTTGGGGGAATCGCCGATCTGGTCCGTGGCAGATACCGTGAAGTTGTAGGTCGTGCTCTCAGCAAGGCCTGTAATCGCGAAGCTGGTTCCGGCGAGACCCGAGGCAACCTGGGTTCCATCCTGATACACGTTGTACGTCAGGGTGCAGGCATCCGGAGCTGCAGCTACGTCCCAGCTCAGCGTTAAGCTGGAGTTCGTCACGTTTGCAGAGGTCACGTTCGCTGGCGCAGACGGAGCTATCGAGCAGCCGCCACCCCCGCCGGACGAGGCGGTCAGCACCTTGAGGTCGGCAGACTTGGCGGTATTGCCAGCGGAATTCGTCGCGGACACCGCAAAGGTATAGACTGTTCCCTCGGTAAGGTTCGGGATGTTGACCATGGTCGCTGTGATGTTCGTGAATGCGGCTATTGGCACCCCGTTCTTATACACGGTGTACTTCACATCGCAATTTGACTGCTGACCTGGGTCCCAGCTCAGCGTAACGCTGGTGGTCATCGACGCTACAAGAGTGAGAATGGGGGTAGGCTGCGTCGCCAGGCATCCATTGGCGGTGACGTTACCGCCGCCGCTGCCGGGGTAGTCGTTGATGTCTACGTTACCGGCGCCGCAGGCTGCGATGCCGAGGACAGTCATGACTGTAACTGCGGCCATGAGCGCCAGCCCTAGATATCCTGATTTCCGTTCCGTGCGAAAAAGTGCCATTTCTGTTGCCTCCTTCAAAGGCCTTGATTTTTCCGCTTTGCTTCAGAGTGAATACAAAGTCGGTCGTTACCTGTCGTAATCCAACGAAAGACGCTGTGCGCCCCCCGCCACTCGTTGCAAACATTCTTTAGCGCCGCAGCTCTCCTATCGAGGTTGAAGCAGTAAACCGCAACTTAGCCATGTGGCCTGCCCTCGGTTTGAGCCTGACGTGGTCACATGTACGTTAACGTTTATTTTAACGAAATCTATTCCACTTTCGGAACATTTGTCAACAAAAGAATTGAACAGGATTGCCTGACCATGGCAGAACCCGTCCACGGTTTAACGTTTTCTCTCGTAAGGTGCTGTAAATTCAGCGGTTATAAAATAGGGCCTGCGCCATCGGCAGCCCGGACGGCGGCATTGCGGAGAGCTCCGCAATGCCCAATTTTTGTAAAGCGGCGAAAGGCCTCGGGAAAAACGGCGCAACTCGCTGAAAACATGTTCCATAGCCACGGAGGTAAGCGGCGCGTGGGCGCGGCTCGCCGGGAGATGCCCTGGCGTGCAGCTCGCAAGCAAGTGAACCGCAAAAACTGCGCCCCACCCGTGAGGCCATCGAGCCGCGTCACGGATGGGGCGTCCAGTTTCTCTTGATTTGTTACATCTACCAGGTTGATGCGCTAAGAGGAGCGCACGTTAAAGGCATGGGCAGCTATGGCTGCACAAAGCCGATGTTGGGGGTGGCCGATGTCAGCCATGGCGTCGTAGCGTCAGACAGACCGCTGCCGAGAGCCGGGCTTCCGGTTTGCAGAGTGAAGTCGCCGTTGGGAGCATCGGTGAACAGCGGGTCGTGAGTGTTGCCGAACAGGTTGTTCGACCCGGGGATCGTTCCAGTGACACTCGGGTAGCCGATATTGTTGTTGTACACCGTATTCGTGCTGGTGAAGTAAAGAAAAGCCGAGTTGTGTTTTGTGTAGGTTCCGGTGCCGACGACGGCATAGACGGCATTATTGACGAAAAGCGAATCCTTGCCCAGGCAATCAATATCTCCCCTCTGGGTATTCTTAATCTCGTCATCGGTGAAGTTGTTGTAGACGGAGTTGTTGGCTACCGTTACGTGGTCCGACGTGCCGACCAGGATCCCGGCGCCGCCATTGTTGTAGGAGAGATTGCCGAGCGCAATGCTATGGAACGGGAACGAAATGTTGTCACTCTGCGTGCCTTCCAGGTTGTCGAACATGATGCCATTGCCATCGCTGTGCGAATCCGTTGGACCACTGGAATCGACAGCGACGCCGCATTTGGGGGCCGTCGGGCAGGTGTCTAACGACGGCAGGATCAAATTGTCGTGGACGACGTTGAAGGCAATCACAACGTGATAGGGCATATCGGTATCAGCCTGGTTGTGAACGTACCCTGTGTTGTAGGGACCATACTTTCCATACGGATCGCTCCCAGACCAGCGAGTGGCGTCCTTCATCTCGTAGGCGTCGATGCCGCCGCCTTCGTTCCAGTAGCTCGGGCCGCTGCCGCGGTACACCAGGTTGTTAACGACAAAGTAATAGTCGCCCCATCCGCTTGCAATTCCCGCGGAGCCGCAATCATGCACAATATTGTTTATATACACCTGATGGTGCGAGGGC
>WQYS01000126.1 GCA_009781125.1 Acidobacteriaceae bacterium
ATCTCCACCGTCGCTCAGCGCCTTCTGAATCTTCCGGCTGCTTTCGGCACCAGCCAGCAGCGCGCTGCCTGGCAACAGCTTCTGGACAAGCTGCCGCCGCTTCCCATGGGGAAAACCCACAACGGCAAGCAGCCTCCGCAGGGCCAGGGCGATGCCAACGGCACGCAAATCATCCTGCCGGCGAAGGCATATGGAACTACCAGTAACTCCGAGAACCCGGAGCTCTATACCATCTTCCCGTACAGGATCCACGGCGTAAGCAAGCCCGATCTGACGCTGGCCACGAACACCTATGCCGCCCGGCTCTTTCCGTTTAGCGTCTGCTGGGGACAGGATGGCGAGCAAGCCGCTATGCTTGGTCTCACCGCGAATGCCCGCGCAGATGTCCTTAGCGAGATGACGGAATACGGCGGTCAGCGGTTCAAGTGGTTCTGGAGATCAGCGAATGATTGGATACCGGACATGGATAACGGAGGCGCGGGCATGGTCACGTTGCAATCCATGCTGATGCAGACCGATGGCCGCCGCATCCTGCTCATACCCGCATGGCCGAAGGACTGGACTGCCGACTTCAAACTTCATGCCCCCTTCAAAACTACCGTCGAAGGGCACGTCGAGGGTGGAAAGGTGACAGGTCTCAAGGTGACTCCGGAATCTCGTGGTGCGGACGTCACCATCATGAACCAGTAGGAGTAACGCGAGAGCGCGAGGGGAGCGGATTCCTTGTCATTCCGGAGCGAAGCGACGGAATGACAAGGAAAAAGAATACGGCTAAGAAGAAGAGTTCAGCTAAAAAGCAGATTCCACAGGTCGCCGCGGCGGCCTGTGGAATGACCAGGGGAAAGTGGTGATCGTAGAGAAGATCGTCTAGCGGCAGATGGTGATCCAATCGCCGGAGGCCGCGCGTTGCAGCCAGGCGAGGAAGATGTTCGGCGCACAGCCGAGCAGCACGACGCCAAGGGCAATCAGGCCAATGACAACCTGGCTGACCACCGGCGTCTTGATTACCGGCTCGTCCTCTGACGGCGCTTTGACGACGTAAATCTGCTTCAGCACCTTCAGGTAGTAGTAGAGCGAGACGGCGCTCATGGCAATCGCCAGCACCACCAGCCAAAGCAGGCTGAACGATGCGTTCAGCGCCGAGGCGAAGATGTAGAACTTGCCGAAGAACCCTGCCAGCGGCGGAATCCCCGCCAGCGACAGCATGAAGATTAACATGCAGAACGACAGAAAAGGCGCTCGGCGGCTGAGTCCAACGAAGTTCGAGAAGCGGTCGCCACCTGTCTCAGCTTCTACAATCGCCACCACGCCGAAGGCTCCAATCAGCGTCAGCGCGTAGGTCACGATGTAGTAGAACATGGCGGCGAAGTGCCCTGGCGACAGAAGACTCACTAGAACATAGCCGCTGTGCGCGATGGCCGAATAGGCCAGCAGCCGCCGCACGCTGGTCTGCATGATGGCTCCGAGATTTCCCAGAACCATCGACAACGCCGACACCAGCGCAACGACCGGAACCCAGTCTGGCAAATAGTGTTCCCATGCGCCGAGACCCACTAATCCAAAAAATCCAAACCACAGGACATTATTGAAGACGATGAAACTGGCTACCTTGGATATAGAAGCGATGAGCGAGGCGCTGGGCGCGGGCGCGCCTTCGTACACGTCCGGAGCCCAGAAGTGAAAGGGCACAGCGGCAACCTTGAATCCGAAGCCGAGCACGACCATGACAATGGCCACGACAAGAAGCGGGTCAAGAGACGGGCCGAAGGTACCGGCAATTTCCCGCAGGCTCGTCGAGTGGGCAAGGCCATAGAGCAGGCTGAACCCGAAGAGCAGAAAGGCCGCCGAGGTTCCTCCGAAGAGAAAATACTTCAACGCCGCCTCGGAGGAGCGGGCTTTTCCTTTGTCGAACGCCGCCAGTATATAGAGCGAAAGGCTCAGCATCTCCAGCGAGACGAAGATCATCAGGATGTTCATGGTGCTGACCAGAAACATCATGCTCGTCGTGGCCAGAAGGACGAGGGCCAGAAACTCGCCCACGTGAGCGGTGAACTTCGACTCGATGGAGAGCAGCACCACCAGAATCGTCAGTCCCAGCAGCACCATCTGTATGAGTTGCACCGTAGGGCCGGTAATCAGCACCCCATCGAACAGATACATCCCCTGCACGGGAGCAGCAATCAGCCGGAAAATCGCGCCCGCGCAGCCGAGGCTGGCAATGGCCGCGCCTACGGCGAATCGTGCTTGCAGGCTCTTCGCACGCATCACCACGAGGTCTACGGCCAGCACCACCAGCGCTGTGACGAGAACAATTACCTGCGGCACGACCAGGCGGAACAACGCGGCGTAGCTATGCTCAATCGACGCAACCGTGTTGCAGACCGGGTTCACGAGCGGGGCCATTCTCATTACCAGCTTCCTTTCCGCAGGCCTTCAAACAGCGGCGAGTTGAGCGCCGGCGTGACCAGATTCAGCAGCAACTGAGGATAGAGCCCGACGACGAGACTTGCGCCGAGCAGGATGACGGCTCCCATGCGCTCGGGGAGCGTGATCGGAGCGAGCGGCTCGCCGGGCACGGCAAAGGCTCCGGTCTCTCCGATGAACGCCTTCTGCATGGCGCGCCAGATGTAGGCGATGCCCACCACGACTCCCAGTCCGGCGAGCAGCGCATACACGGGAGCCAGCCTCCACGCGCCGAGAATCACCTGCAACTCGGCCACGAAGCCGCTGAATCCGGGCAAGCCAATCGATGCCATGCCCGCAAAGATAAAGGCAACCGCTGCGAAGGGAATGATCCTGTAAAGACGCATTCGTTCCAGCAGGTAGAGCTCGCGCGTGTGGGTGCGGTCGTAGACCATGCGTCCCACAACGGCGAACAGCAGGCCCGCCAGAATACCGTGCGAGAACATCTGCAGCACCGCGCCTTGCAGGCCGAGGCGGTTCAGCGTCATCAGGCCCAGCAGCACGAATCCCATGTGGCTCACGCTGGAGTAGCCGATGACGAACTTGAAGTCGCGCTGCACCAGCGCGACCATCGCACCGTAGACGATGCCGATCAGCGCCAGCACGGCAAAGACATCGCGCCAGGAGCCGAAGCCGAGCACGTGGAATCCCCATGGGTCCATGCCGTGCGGGAAGAGCACCATCGCCACGCGCAGACAGCCGTAGGCGCCGAGCTTCATCACCACTCCGGCCAGCAGCATGGAGGCGGCGGTGGGCGCGGCCACGTGGCCTGTCGGCGCCCACGTGTGGAAGGGCCACAGGCCCGCCAGGATTCCGAAGCCAACAAACACCAGCGGAAACGCCCACATCTGGAGGTGAACCGGAAATGGAAATTGCGCAAGCGTGACGAGCGTCATCGTATGAGAACCGGCGACGACGTAGGCCGCAATCAGTCCGACGAGCACCATGGCGCTGCCGACAAACGAGTACAGAGCCAGCTTCATGGCTGCGTACTCGCGCCGTGTCGAACCCCAGATGGCGATCAGAAAATACTTAGGGATGATGGCCACTTCGTAAAAGACGAAGAGCAGGAACAGGTCCGCGGCAAGAAAGACGCCGTAGACACCGCCGATCAGCGCCAGGAAGAAGGCGAAGAACTCCTTGGTGCGGTGCTCCACGTTCCAGGAGAAGAGGACACCGCAGACAGCCACCAGACCCGTGAGCAGAATCAGCAGCACGCTGATGCCGTCGGCAGCGAGATGATACTCGATCCCCAGCGACGGTATCCAGCTTACGCGGGTGATTGTCGTCATGACTCCGCTCTGGAGTTCGCCGTGGAAGCGCCACCAGCCCGCGAGCGTTATCGCCAGTCCTGCGAGAGCCACCACCAGCGCGATGAGCCGCGAAGCCAGTGCCGGTGTCCGCTTCGGCAGCAGCATGAGCGCGAGCGCTCCGAGAAATGAGATATAGATCGTCCAGCTAAACATCTAGTACCTCACCTGTTGCACCATCGCCAGGACGGTGCTGTTGATCGCGCCGAGCACGAGTTGCGGATAGAGTCCCAATAGGAACATCAGGGCGATGGGCACGGCAAGTGCAATGCGCTCGCCCATGGTCAGGTCCGGGAAGCCGCCCGTTCGCCGCTGTCGCAGCGGGCCGCTGAAGACACGCTGCAGGATCGTCAGCAGGAAGACCGCCGTGATCAGAAGACCCAGCAGCGAGACCGCCGCCGCCCACGGAACCAGCGGGAAGACGCCCCGGAAGATCAGGAACTCGCCAATGAAGCCGTTCAGGCCGGGCAGGCCGAGCGAGGAGAACAGCGCAATTCCCATCAGGCCAGTGAACACAGGGGCGACCTTGCGCAGGCCTCCGAAGTCGTTCAGACCGCGCAGGCCGCCCGTGCGCTTCTCAATCAGAGCGACGAACCAGAACAGCGTCGAAGCGGTCAGGCCATGATTGAACATCTGCAGAATCGCGCCCGAGAGCGCGCTGGCCTTGGCGGTCTCAAAGGCCGCGCCATCCGGGACGATTCGCGTCACGGCAAAGATGGCCAACATGCAGTAGCCAAGATGATTGATCGACGAGTACGCAAAGATGCGCTTCAGGTCCGTCTGCCGCAGCGCGGCGAACGCTGCCAGAACGATGGTTATCACCGCGAGCCATAGCAATAATTTCTGCTCGGCGCGCGCCTGCGCCAGGAAGATCGGCAGCAGGATGCGCAGGAAGCCGTAGACGCCCATCTTCGACATCGCTCCGGTCAGCAGAATGGTCACCGCCGTTGGAGCTTCTGAATAAGTTGAAGGCAGCCACGTGTGCAGCGGAATCAGTGGCACTTTAACAGCAAAGCCGAGAAACGCGCCGAAGAACAGCAGCAGCGCAATCTGTTCGGCGACCAGCTTATGCGTGGCCAGGATGGTGAGCGCAGGTGCCAGTTGTCCGCTACGCGCTATCTGCGCTAGACCCACGAAGTCGAAGGTGTTCGTCGCGAGGTAGATCGCCAGAAACGCCAGCAGCAGAGCCACGCTGCCCACCATGGTGTAGACGAAGAACTGCATCGACGCCGAGGCGCGCTTCGGCCCGCCCCAGAGCCTCACAAGGAAGAACGCCGGGATGAGGCTCAGCTCCCAGAACAGAAACCAGTGGAAGAAGTTCAGCGCCGTAAACGTCCCGAAGAGTCCTGACTGAAGTGCGAGAATCAGCGCGAAGTAGAGCGGCTGCTTTTCGTCAACGTGCCACGAGGCCGCAATCGAGATGAGTACAACGATGGCCGCGAGCGCAAGCAGCACCAGTCCCAGCCCGTCGATGCCAAGGTGGTACTGGACGCCGATGGCGGGAATCCAGTCGTGAATCTCCTGAAACTGAAGCCCGCCCCCTGCGGGATTGAAGCGATGCCATAGCAGCAGGGTCAGCGCCAGCGCAACAATGCCGAAGCCGAGAGCCACGTAGCGCGAGTGCTTCTTCGACCCGACGAGAAGGATTGCCAGAGCGCCGATCAGCGGGACAACAGTCAGCAGGGAGAGCAGAGGAAAAGCGTTCATCCGTGGTGCCCCCAGAGAAGAATCAGTACCAGCACGGCAAAGGCGAGTCCGAGAATGCGCAGATAACTCTGCGCCCGTCCGCCCTGCAAGCGCGCCAGCGCCCGGCTGCCGAACGTGATGCCGTCCGTGCCGCGGTCGAAGCCGCCATTCACAACGACGTTATCCATAGTGCGAGTCAGCCCGGAGAACATGAGCACCAGCGAGGACACCAGCCACACAGCGCCTCCCCAGATCCAGCGGTCAAACCAGTCGCATACATGCGCGAACCAGTACGTCAGGCGGACAAACGTGGTTCTGTAGAGCTGATCGACGAAATATGCGTTCTGCAATACGTGGAAGATTCGCGGTCGAATCCGTTCATATCGGTCCGGAGCATCTGGATTTTGTTCGGGTTTGCGGCCATACCACCACCAGCCAACGAAAAAGCCAAAAAGGACGATAACCGTCGAGGTCCACATTACATGCAGCACGCCCGGCTCGTGGAAACCCTGCCAGTCGAAACTGAGTGGTCGGCCTTCAAGGAAAGAATTGAACCACGGCCATGCGGGCGTTCCAACGAATCCAAACAGAATCGCAAGAATCGCAAGGACCACCAGCGGCACTGTCATCACTGCGGGGCTTTCGTGCGGAATTGAGCTAGCCGAGTCATGCTCGGATGTCAGGCGCAGCTTGCCGAAGAAGACGTAGCAGACCTGCCGGGTCATATAGAAGGCAGTCAGCAGAGCGCCGATGATGCCGAGATAGAACGGCACGCGCGAGACGCTCCAGATGGAGGCAGCATGTAGTATGGCGTCCTTGCTCCAGAAGCCGGAGAAGACGAGCGGAAATCCGCACAGCGCCAGCATACCCACCGCGTAAGTAGCGAACGTCAGCGGCATATATTTGCGTAGCCCACCCATGCGGCGGATGTTCTGTTCCTCACCGCATCCGTGGATGACCGATCCCGCGCCCATGAAGAGCAGCGCCTTGAAGAAGGCGTGCGCGATCAGGTGGAACATGCCCACGGCGACTCCGCCAACGCCGAGACCCAGCATCATGTATCCGAGTTGAGAGATGGTGGAGTAGGCAAGAATCCGCTTGATGTCGTTCTGCGCCACGGCAATGCTCGCGGCAAAGACGGCGGTGATGGCTCCAACCCATGCAACGACCTTGAGCGCGGTCGTCACCGTGTCCGGCCCAATATGCACGCTCATCAGCGGGTAGACACGCGCCACCAGAAACACACCCGCAGCAACCATCGTAGCGGCGTGAATCAGCGCGCTGACCGGCGTTGGGCCTTCCATCGCATCCGGCAGCCATACATGCAGGGGAACCTGTCCCGATTTTCCAACTGCACCACAGAAGATCAGCAGAGCGATTCCCGTAGAG
>WQYS01000127.1 GCA_009781125.1 Acidobacteriaceae bacterium
CAGCGCGGGAATTCCCGTGGCGCTCTCCGGCGTGGTTACGCCGACTCCGGCGCTGTCGTTTGCCGTGCGCGAGCGCAAGGCCGCTGGCGGCATCGTGATTACGTCAAGCCACAATCCCGCTGAGTGGAACGGCGTGAAGTACAAAGGCAGTTACGGCGGCTCGGGCACGCCTGCCATCATGACCTCAATCGAGAGCTACCTTGGTAAGCCGCTGGCAATGGCAGATGTTCCCGCGACTATCGAAGAGGTGGACTTCATTCCCGGCTACGTCGCTGCGCTGGAGAGGCTGGTTGATCTGGCCGCGATCAAGAGGTCCGGCTATAAATTTCTGATCGATGTGATGTATGGAGCGGGCCGTGGCGTAATCGCCGGAATCTTCAAGAAGGCGGGGATTCCGTGCGTCGAAATTCGCGGCGAGATTAACCCTTCGTTTCCGGGGATCAACCCGGAGCCGATTCTGCCTCATATCCGCGCTACACAGCAGGCTGTTGTCGCCGAGAAGTGCGATGCCGCGTTTGTCACCGACGGAGACGCCGACCGCATCGGCGGCGTCGATGAGCACGGCAACGTTGTGGACGCGCACAAGATTCTTTGCCTGGTGATGCGTTGGCTGCTGGAAAAGAAGAAGTGGCCCGGCGAGGTGACGCGCGCCTTCAACACCACCAAGATGGCCGACCGCATAGCAGCCAAGTACGGACGCAAGCTGAACGAGCACGGCATCGGCTTCAAGTACGTCGTGGACTTGATGCTGGAGAAGGAGATTCTGGTCGGCGGCGAGGAGTCGGGCGGGGTCGGACTCAGCCGACATCTGCCCGAGCGCGACGGCCTGCTGAACAGCCTGCTGCTGGCCAACATCATGGCCGACGAGAAGAAGACGCTGGGCGAGCTGGTCGCGGCGTTACAGAACGAGTTCGGCGAGCACGAGTATGGACGCATCGATATGCACATCGATGACGCGCTGAAGCTCGCGGCCATCGCGCGGGCACGGGCGGGCGTGGCCGCGCTGGCCGGAATGAAGGTGCTGCGCGTGGAGACGCTCGACGGCATCAAGTTCTTTCTGGAGAACCCCTGCTGCGCCGCGAAGAAGAACGCGGCGGAGACCTGGCTGCTGCTGCGCGCCTCGGGGACCGAGCCGCTGCTGCGCGTCTACTGCGAGAGCTGCTCGGCGGAGTCGGTCGAGAGGATATTGAAGGCGGCAGAGGAGTTCGTGCTGGCAGGTGCGGCGAAGTGAGCCTGGTGAGGATCGAGACCAAGATCGAGACCAAGGGGCTGCTCTTCGATATGGACGGCGTGCTGATCAGCTCCATCGGCTCGGTGGAGCGCAGTTGGAGGAAGTGGGCGGCGATCTACGGCATTCCGAACGCCGAGTCCTACCAGGTTCCGCATGGAATGCGAGCCGTGGATATCGTCAAGAGCCTCAGACCGGACATCGACCCGATCGAAGGTCTTCGCGTCATCGAAGCGATCGAGGTCGAGGATCTGGATGACGTGAAGGTGCTTCCGGGAGCTAGGGCCTTGCTCAAAAGCCTTCCTCATGAGCGATGGACCATCGTGACCTCGGCGACCAGACGAATAGCGCTGACACGACTACAGGCAGCAGGGCTGCCCGCGCCGGAGAAGATCATCAGCGCGGATATGGTCGAGCGCGGCAAGCCGCATCCGGAGCCTTATCTGCGCGGCGCGGAGCTGCTAGGCGCGAAACCTGAGGAGTGCGTGGTGGTCGAAGACGCTCCCTCAGGCATAGGCGCGGGGCTTGCGGCTAGGTCCAGAGTGCTCGGCGTGCTGGGGACTCATACGCTCAAGCAACTGCACAAAGCGGAGTGGGTCGTCCGTTCGCTTGAGGACGTCACGGTAATCGCAAATGCGCATGGCCTAGAACTGCAATTTGAGAACCTCAAGTCGTAACGGCCATAAAAGACCGGGTGCCCCATCCTGAGGTCGCCGCGGCGACCGAAGGGTGGGAATGTAAAAGACCCAACTCACCACTGTTTCAAAGATGAAAAACACCTGATTGAGCATCCTGCATTCCCACCCTTCGTCCGCACGAAAGATATGGGATACCCTGTGACTGACTTGACGGACGAAGGATGGGGCACCCGATCTTTCGCCACCCTGCTCACTTGCCTTGCAGAATCGACTCGACAACTATGAGGTCGGCTTCCGTATCGACACCGATGGTGTCGAAGGGAGTCGTCTCCACGTAGATGGAAATGCCGTTCTCCAGGAAGCGCAGTTGTTCGAGCCGTTCGGTCTGTTCGAGCGCGCTGGCCGGTAGATGTGGGAAACGCTCAATCGCGGACTTGCGATAGGCGTAGAGGCCGATGTGTTTCCAATACTGCGCCGGGCCTCCGTCGCGGTTATATGGGATGGTCGCGCGAGAGAAGTAGAGCGCGCGGCCTTCGGCGTCCGCGACCACCTTCACGGCGTTCGGATTGGCGATGTTCTCCGCTGTACAGGCTACGCGCAGCGTCGAAACCTCCACTTGAGGTCGTGCGAACGGCTCCAGCAGAGCGGTCAGGTGCCCGGGCTTCAGCAGCGGCTCGTCACCCTGGATGTTGACGTAGATATCGGCGTCGACGCGCTGAGCGACGGCGTGAACGCGGTCGGTTCCGCTGGCGAGGTTGGGTGAGGTAAGCAGGCAAGGCCAGCCGTTCTCGCGGCAGAGGGCCTCGATCTCGGTGGAGTCGGTGGCCACGACGAGATCGTCCAGTTGCGGACAGGCCCGGGCGGCCTCGTAGACCCAGGCCAGCATGGGGCGTCCTGCAATGGGGCGCAGAATCTTTCGTGGCAGCCGCGTCGAGGCCAGCCGCGCGGGGATGACTCCGAGCACGCCTGGCTTTCCGTTCGCATTGGAATCAAGTATCATAGAGCCTGTCTGTAACGATCCATCCTACGCCTAAGTGCTTGTCTTTTATGGTATAGGTTTCGGGTGTCTTCTGGCGGTGTAGCTCAGATGGTTAGAGCGACGGACTCATAACCCGTAGGTCGGCAGTTCGATTCTGCCCGCCGCCACCAAATTCCTTCCTGCTCCCGCTTTTGCCCGCGACTCAAGTATCATTTTGCATATGGGAACCGTCTAACTTCCCAGATGATCGGTCTCGCCCGGAGATGGTTTCAACCTATGCCTAAGTCTTTGAAGATCTTCCTGCTTGCAGTCTCGTCGGTTCTGGTGTTTGTTGTTTTGCTGGGCCCCCGCTTCAGCGGCGTCAGCGCGGCCACGGAGCCGCAGCAGCAGCAGGATGGCGCCTATCGCCAGATCAACGTCTACAGCGAGGTGCTGCGGCACGTGCAGACCGATTACGTCGTGGACCCCAACATCCCCGACGTGACCAGCGGCGCGCTGCGCGGGCTGCTGGAGTCGCTCGACGCCGATTCCAGCTATCTGTCGGCGGACGACTACAAGGCCTACAAAGCCGACAAGGGCGGAAAGGCCCAGGTCGGAATCAACATCTCGAAGCGGTACGGCTATGCCATCGTGGTTTCGACCGTTCCCGGCAGTCCGGCTGACCGCGCCGGCTTGAACAACAGTGACATCATCGAGGCCATTGACGGCCACGATACGCGCGACATCTCGCTGGCCATGATCCGCATGATGCTGGAAGGCGACTCGGGCAGCGAGCTGATGCTGGCCGTGATCCGTCCGCGCAGACCCGCTCCGGACAAGATCATCCTGAACCGCACGGTGGCGCAGATTCCGGCTGTGACCGAGACCATGTATGAGAACTCCAGCATTCTGTACCTGAAGCCGCTGGTGCTCGACCGCGAGCACGTGCAGCAGGTGGAATCGAAGCTGAAAGCCATGAACAAGGCCGGCAACAAGAAGATTCTGCTCGACCTGCGCGATACGGCTGCTGGCGACATGAACGAGGCCATACGGCTGGCGAACCTCTTCCTCAAGTCTGGCACCATCGCTATGCTCGAAGGCCAGAAGGTGCCACGGCAGACCTTTACGGCGGAACCGTCCAAAGCCATCAACGCGACCGCTCCCATGACCGTGCTGGTCAATCGCGGAACGGCAGGGCCGGGCGAGCTGGTTGCCGCCGCGCTCCAGGACAATCATCGCGCTAATCTGGTCGGCGAAAAGACCTTCGGCGAAGGATCGCAGCAGAAGACATTTGAACTGGAGGACGGCGCGGCACTGATTCTGTCGGTGGCCAAGTACGAGTCGCCCTCGGGAAAGAAGCTCCAGGACGAAGGCGTGACGCCGGAGGTCATCGTAGCCTCCTCCTCAAGCTCTGACGATGACGGCGTGGATGAAGATATGGATGATTCCATCTCGCCGGATTCGCAACCGGCAGCGCCTGCTCCCAAGCCCGCCGTGACCGTGGACGATCAGTTGAACAAAGCGCTCGGTCTGCTGAAGAGCAAAACCTCGTAGGAACTGTCAAAAACAGATGAATCCGAGTGCCCTGTATCTGGTGTTTTTTGCCAGATGCGGGGCGCCCAGTGTTTGCCACTTCCCCGCACAACCACAATCAACTATATTTGCAACATCTACCATGCGAACTGGGGACAGGGCAAAGGAATAACAACAATGGATACGTCACGCCGTGATTTCATGAAGACCTCGTTAATTACACTCTCCGGTGCTGCCGTGGCCTCGGCGATGCCGCAGGCCGTGGCCGCCGCGCCAGAGCCACCCGCGCCGCTCCGTTTCGGCGTGAACTACGTGCCGCGCAAGAACTGGATGTACAACTGGCAGGATTGGGATGCGCAGCCGGTAACTGAGGATTTTCTGGCCATCCGCGACCTCGGTTTCGATCATGTCCGCGCCCACTGTCTGTGGCCGCTGTTTCAGCCCGGCCCCAACTATGTCAGCCAGCGCTGCCTCGATCACGCGCACTCCATGCTGGAGTGCGCCGACCGCGCCGGTCTCGACGTGGAACTGAGCGTGCTGACCGGGTGGATGAGCGGCATGGCCTTCCTTCCCGCCTGGATCGCGCCCACCGCGTATCCGCCCAAGGACGACAACGTCTTTGTCAGCGCCAGAATCATCGAATCGGAGAAGCTGCTGTTCTCGCGGCTGGCCGAGACCATCGGCTCGCATCGGCGGTTCCTCGGCTTCGACTTAGCCAACGAGATCGGCTCTTTGATCGGCTATGGCCATTCCGTCAACGCCACGCAGGCTGATGCCTGGTGCGAGGAGTTGTTCCGGCATCTTAACGCCATCGCTCCCGGAAAGTTCCACGTGAACGGATACGATAACGCTCCATGGTTTTCCGACAATGCCTTTACCCGCAAGACCATGGCCACGCACGGCTCGGCGTCGATCGTGCATCCTTATCCGTTCTTCGACGGCTCTCTGGAGCGGTATGGGCACTCGGGCGTGGGCACGCTGCATCTGGTGGATTACTGCGCGGAGCTGGCCTTCGCCTATCACACCGACCCCAAGCGCCGCGTATGGGTTCAGGAGACAGGCACCTCGTCCGAGTGGATGCCTGAGTCGTACATGCCCGAGTATGCGCGGCAGCTCATGGAGAACGCAGCCGGTACCGGCAAGTTGTGGGGAATCACCTGGTGGTGTTCGCACGATATCGATCCGGCGATGAAAGGCTTCGCCAGCGTTGAATACTCGCTGGGCATGCTTGACCGGCAGAACCGTCCGAAACCGCTGGGAAAGGCCGTCGCCAAGGCAGCCGAGGAGCTTCGCCGCCAGAGATTCTCCAGCGCCAGCCGCCGCACGGCGATCGTGATCCCGGATACTGGTCTTTCGCCCAATAGGAATGACTGGAGCTACGCGACGCCGTTTATGAATCTGATTCAGCGCGGCCAGCCGCCCTGCATTGTGCTCGAAAGCCGGGCCAAGGACGAGGATTACCTGCGCGCGCGCGGCATCGCGGAACTCATTCCGTTTGCCGACGCCGCCAAGGTTTAGAGCACCTCCCTTTTAGAGGTATCCACTCGAATTGTCATTCCGAGTGGAACGAGGAACCTGCTTTTTTTTTCGGCTGCCACGCATATCCACGGCGCGGGGAAAAAAGCAGGTCCCTCACTGCGTTCGGGATGACAATTCAAAAAGAATACAGTTGAAGGAAAACTGTTTTAACGCTTCAGGTACAGGGACGGAAACAACCAGCCTCCGAATGCTATGCTGAAGCCGTGCCTGCGCGACGCGATCATGACGGAGTGACCGAACTTAGCCGCGAGCCGTCGTGGGGCAAAGTTCTTCGCCAGGCTGAACCGGAGCGGTTCGCCCTGCGGCTGACGCGCAGGCTTGCCTTCATCATTCTGCTCGCGCTGAGCGCGGTCTTCGGCGCCATGAGCGGGCTGATCGCCGTGTACTCCATCGACCTGCCGCAGATCGAAGACCTCACGCGCTACCGCCCCGATACCACCACCGAGTTGCTCGACGTTCACGGGCGCGTCTTCGGCTCCTTTGCGCTGGAGCGGCGCGTGGTCGTGCCCTATAGCGATTTCCCGCCGATTCTCCAACAGGCCATCTTCGCCATCGAGGACAAGAGCTTCGAGAGCAACTGGGGCGTGAATCTGTTTCGCGCCGTGGGCGCGGCCTGGCGCGATATGCACTCCAGGGAGCGGGCGCAGGGAGCTTCGACCCTGACCATGCAACTGGCGCGCAACCTGTTTCTGTCGTCGGAGAAGACCTACTCGCGCAAGGCGCAGGAGATTATCCTCTCCATGCAGATCGAGCGGCGCTTCACCAAGCAGCAGATCTTCGAGCTCTACGCCAATCAAATCTATCTGGGGCGCGGCACCTATGGCTTCGAAGCCGGTTCGCAGTATTACTTCAGCAAGCACGTGAAGGACCTGACGCTTCCGCAGGCGGCTCTGCTGGCCGCGCTGCCCAAGGGGCCCGAGTATTACTCGCCGGTGCGTTTTCCCGATCGCGC